>JAICRD010000051.1 GCA_025937535.1 Chloroflexota bacterium
GCTTGCATCGACGGTGACGGCGGACGGGCTCGAGATGAGCGGCGATCGCGCCGAGGCGATCCTGGCCCGCGCCTCCGCACTCGGGCTCGCCCGGGTGGCCGAGTACCAGGACGGCGATGCGCGCTACGTCGCCACGTCCCTCGGACAGCGGTCTGCGGCGTCACTGGCGTCCGCGGATCCGGAGCTGGCGGTCGGGCTCCAGGAGCTGGAGCGCCTGCGAAGCGATCTGCTGGCGACCGTCGGGCACGAGCTGCGCACGCCGCTCACCGCCATTCGCACCAGCGTCGGCCTGCTGCTCGACCCGGGCATCGTGCCGAGCCCTGACCAGCGCCAGCAGCTGCTGAGCACCATCGGCCGCAGCGCCGACCGCATGCAGCGCTTGCTGACCGAGCTCCTCGATCTCGCTCGGTTGCGTTCGGGCCGCGCTGAGCTTCAGCGGGCGGCCTTCGACGCACGCGACGTCGCACGCGACGTGGCCGCGGCCGTGGAGCCCATGGCGGCTGCGCGATCGCAGCGGGTCCGCATGGAGCTTCCGGAGCGCGCGGTACGGATGGTGGGGGACCGGCGCCGCCTGGAGCAGGCGCTGCTCAACCTGGTGGCCAACGCCCAGAAGTTCTCGCCGGCGGGTGCCGAGATCGATCTCAGCCTGGCACGCACCGATGACGGCGCCGTTCGTTGGACCGTCGTCGACCGCGGGCCGGGAATCGGCGCCGAGGAGCAGGCTCGGCTCTTCGAGCGCTTCTTCGTCGGCACGTCGGACGGCAACGTCGCGGGCGGCGGAGCCGGCATCGGCCTGCCCACCGCCCTGGCCATCGCGCAGGGCCACGGCGGCACCATCGAGGTCGACAGCGAGGTCGGCAGGGGCAGCATCTTCCACCTCGTCATCCCGGCGGGCGGGCGCACGTGAAGCTTCTGCTCGTCGACGACGACCCGGAGATCCGCAGCTCCGTTCGCCTCGGCTTCGAGCTGCAATGGCGCGATGTCGAGATCGTCGAGGCCGATCGTGGAGCCGATGCGCTGGCGCGGGTCGAGCAGGAGCGACCGGATCTCGTGTTGCTCGACATCGGCCTGCCCGACATGGACGGCTACCGCGTGCTGCGCGAGATCCGCGCGTTCAGCTCGGTGCCGGTCATCATGCTCACTGCGCGCGACGAGCCGATCGACAAGGTGCGTGGCCTCGAGGCCGGCGCCGACGACTACGTCGCCAAGCCGTTCGACCACCTCGAGCTCATGGCCCGCGTCCGCGCCGTGCTGCGCCGGCTGGACCTGAAGGCGCCCCCCGAGCGCGTCGCGCCCTATCGCCGGGACGGGCTGGCCATCGACGTCGCCGCGCGGGAGGTCCACGTCGGCGATCGGCGCGTCGTGCTCACGCCCACCGAGTGGCGCGTGCTCGAGCTGCTCGTCGCCAACGCGGGCTGGATCGTGCCGCGCGAGCGCATCGCGTCGCGCGTGTGGGGACGCGACGATCCCGGCGATCTGGACGCGCTGCGCGTCTTCATCCGTCGCCTGCGGGACAAGCTCGGCGATGACGCGCGGTCACCTCTATACATCGAGACCGTGCGCGGCGTGGGCTATCGGCTCCTGGCGGGTGACGCGGCGCCGTCGGCCTAGCCGTCGTCGATCCGCGGGCAGCGAGCTGTCGACCCCCACCGTTGCACCAGGTGCACGAACCGCAGGAGAAGGTCGGCGGCTGCGGCGGATTCGTGCACGCCGCGCAATTGACCGGGCGGGTCGTGGCCGGCCGCCGCGTTCGCGTGCACGGGTGCAACGGAACGTAGCGGCCGTGCTGGGTGCTCCTCGGACTCGTGCACCCCGTGCAACTGGGGCCGGTGTAAGGACGGGGCCGGTGCGCCGCAGCGGGCGGCGTTCGCGCTACGCGCCGGCCTCCGTCACCAGCACGGTGCCCTTCATGTCGGTTGCGTGGAACGAGCAGTCGTAGTTGTGCAGGCCGGGCTCGTCGAAGGTGAACGAGACGCTCTCGCCCGGCTTCATGGTCAGCACCACGTTGCCGTCGTCGAGCAGCCGCACCGAGTGCGTGAAGTTGTCGTTGTTCGTCCAGGTCACCTCGGTCCCCGCGGGAACCGTGATCGCCTCGGGCACGAACTTGTAGGACGGGGGCAGGTCGACCTCGTTGGTGGCGACGGGATCGGCCTCCGCGGTGGTGCCGGCGCACGCGCTCAGTGCCAGCACCGCCGCGAAGACCAGCAGCAGTCTCATGACCGCTGCGTTGCTGCCGTCAAGCCGGCGAGGCCGCGCTGGCTGACGGCGACGAAGATGAGGATGAAGGCGACCAGGTCGAGGACCTCGCTGATCAGGTGTGCGAAGAGGAACACGGTCCAGTCGAGGTGATAGGTCATGTAGCTGATCTCGGCCAGGGCAAAGAGCGTGAAGCCCCAGCCGAGCATGGATGCATCGGCATTGAAGCTGCGCCAGGCGAAGTAGGCGCCGATGGCGAATGCGGCCAGGTGGACGAGCAGGAAGATCGGCGCGGGGATGTTGTTGACGAAGTCACCGATTGGCATGAGAGCTTCTCCTTCGAGACCGATGACGGAAGGCGCCGTCGATGACGACGCCCGCGAGGACGAGCACCATGGCCAAGATCCCCAGCAGGTGGGCGATGTGCTCCTGCGGCGCGAACCCGGCGTGGTGGTGGTGGGCGACCGGCGCGAGGTGGACGACGACGTCGCCCAGGAACGCCAGCGGCATCAGTGCCAGGCCGATGCGCACGAGCAGGGGGAGCTGATTGATCTCGTTCCAGACGATGCGTGCGGCCTGTAGCACTAACATGCGTTAGTCATACACCCGGAGTGACCTGGTGTCAATCTTTTGCGTGTGAGGACTCGCTTTAGAAAGACTGTTCGCCTTGCCGCCCGCTCGGCGGACGGGCAGGCGGCAGCGCGGGGTGAGCTCAAGGGGTCGCCTCGGTTGGAACGAGCGGTGCAGCAGGTCTCGGCACACAGCGAAGGAGTGCGAAAGATGCACAACACGCCAGTCATGACCGATACCGACCTGTGGACCTACCGCGATTACGAGAGCTGGCAGGGCAGCGACATCAGCGGCTTCTCCGTCGAGGCCATCGATGGCGAGATCGGCTCGGTGGATCAGGCAACCTACGACGTCGCGTCGAGCTTCCTCGTCGTCGACACCGGCCCGTGGATCTTCGGCAAGAAGGTCATGCTGCCGGCCGGCGTCATCGATCGCGTCGACATGAACGATCACCGCGTCTTCGTGCACCGTACGAAGGACCAGATCAAGAACGCGCCCGAGTTCGACGAGGCGAACTTCCGAGACCAGACGTACCGGAGCGACCTCGGCACGTACTACGGTCGCGGCGGTGCCGGCTATCGCGAGTGGAATAGCTGACCTCGCACGCGACTCTGGCTCGGTGGCCCCGGTGCTTCGGTACCGGGGCCACCGCACGATTGGCGCTCACACACCGTCGGTTGCGACACGAGAGCTGACGCGATGAGGCGCGATGCTCCGGCGCATGACCAGCACCCCGGCCATGACGCTCACCATTCGCCTGTCGCCGCCGTCCCTCGACTTCTGGGTCGACGTGCGCCTCCGATCGTTCGGGGAGCGCTGGGTTGCCGCCGCGGATATCGGGGGCAACGTCGAGATCGGCCTCGGTGCCGGCGCGCGTCAGGCGCTCACGGCGGCACTCGGGTCGCTGGGAGAGCGCGCCCGGTCCGTCCTCATGGCCGATCCGGCGCTGCTAGCGCCAAGCTCGGCGCTGATCGGGACTAGTTCGTGATCGACGCCCCGCCCAGGGCAGCGACGACGTTCACCAACAGGGTCGGCGCCTCGGGGTCGTCGGGCTGAGCGGCGCTCGCATCCCAGCCGCCGGCGACAGCCGTGCCGTGCGCCTCGATTCGCCAGGTCGGGGGCACCCGAATCGCCACGCCGCCGAACATCGCGCGGACGTCGATATGCGCGCCCGGCGCCAGCGTCGCCTCGCGAAGGTCGAGCGAGACGCCACCGAACCAGGCGAGCACGCTGCCGCCGCGGAACGCCGCCGACTGGCTCGCGAGCTCGATGCCGTTGAAGATGGCGACCAGCGCCAGCTCGTCGCTGTCCGCATCACCTTGGGACGAGACGGCGCCGCGCATCAGTGCCGCCGCACCCGCGAAGCCGCCGATCGCACCGGTGATGAGCAACAGGACGGATCGAATGAGTCGCCACATCATGTCCGAGAGACTACCTCGTGATGGACGACCGGCGCCAGAAGTCGGTCCTGTCAGTGGAGGCGCAGTCCTGGCGCGCTTACTCGATCTTGCTGATCGTCGCGCTCCAGGAGCCCGCCGGCGCTTCGATGGTGACCACCTCGCCGATGCGACGCCCGAGCAGTGCCGAGCCGACCGGTGAGTCGACCGACACGAAGCCGTTGCGCGGGTCGCCGTCGCCGGGAATGACGAGCGCGTAGGTCGAGGTGGCGCCGTCGTCCTCCTCGAGCGTCACGCGACGGCCGATGACCGCGAGGGCCGGATCGTCGATGACCACCGCGCGGTCGAGCACCTCACGGACGTTCGTCAGCTGCCGCAGCAGCTGCTGGCCGACAATGTTTGGCACGAACGTCGGCGCATCGTTGTCGCCGTCCAGGCGGCCGGTGATGTAGCCGTCGTTGGCCGCGACCTGCGCGGTGAGCTGGAAGTAGTCGGCGTCCAGCGCGTCCCAGGCCTGGCGCGTCATCGGCCACTCGCGCGGCTTCCAGGCACGCCCTTCGACCGCCAATGCGACAGCCATGACAGGACCTCCGAGTGAGAAGAAGGCGCCGCCCGGGGGAGGGGCGGCGCCTGAGGAACAGTGCCGAGACCATGACGCGGTTGCGTGAAGACTGGCCGGGCCGAACGTGAACGCTCCGTGAAGACTGCTGCATCCAGATAGTTGACGATGCAACTACCTCTGGCGTAGGCTGTGCACAACGAGGTGGGCATCCCAGGAGCAACCCATGCAGTTCGGAATCTTTTCGGTCAGCGACATCACGACCGATCCAACCAGCAATACGACGGTGACCGAGGCCGAGCGCATCCAGAACATGGTTGCGATGGCGCTCAAGGCCGAGGAGGTCGGGCTCGACGTCTTCGCAAGCGGCGAGCACCACAACCCGCCGTTCGTCGCGTCGTCGCCGACCACGATGCTCGGCTTCATCGCTGCGAAGACGCAGCGCATCATCCTCTCGACCGCGACGACGCTCATCACCACCAACGACCCGGTGAAGATCGCCGAGGACTACGCGATGCTCCAGCACCTGGCCGGCGGTCGAGTCGACCTCATGCTCGGGCGGGGCAACACCGGCCCGGTCTACCCGTGGTTCGGGCAGGACATCCGCAACGGCATCCCGCTGGCGATCGAGAACTATGCCCTCCTGCATCGGCTGTGGCGGGAGGATGTCGTCGACTGGCAGGGCAACTACCGCACGGCGCTGACCGGATTCACCGCCACGCCGCGGCCGCTGGACGGCATCCCGCCGTTCGTGTGGCACGGATCCATCCGGTCACCGGAGATCGCCGAGCAGGCCGCCTACTACGGCGATGGCTTCTTCCACAACAACATCTTCTGGCCCAAGGGCCACGTGCAGCAGATGGTCGCCCTCTATCGGCGCCGATACGAGCATTACGGCCATGGCTCGCGGAACGAGGCGATCGTGGGCCTCGGCGGCCAGGTCTTCATGCGCCGGAACTCGCAGGACGCGATCCGCGAGTTCCGGCCCTACTTCGACAATGCGCCGGTCTACGGCGGCGGATCATCCCTCGAGCGCTACACGTCCGAGACGCCGCTCACCGTTGGCAGCCCGCAGCAGGTGATCGAGCGGACGCTGGAGTTCCGCGAGTTCGTCGGCGACTACCAGCGCCAGCTCTTCCTGGTCGATCACGCCGGATTGCCGCTCAAGACGGTCCTGGAGCAGATCGAGATGCTGGGCGAGATCGTGCCGGTCATGCGGAGCGAGTTCGAGCGCCTGCGTCCGGCCGGCATCCCGTCCGACCCACCGACGCATGCCAGCCTGAAGGCCGCGCGGGCCGCTGCCGCGGCCGAGCCGCTGCAGGCCGTGGCCGAGCGGCCCGCGGCGGCGGGGTAGACCGATGTCCGGACCCCGATCGCTGGTGGTCGTCAGCGCCGGCCTCTCGCAGCCGTCGTCCACACGGCTGCTCGCCGATCGCCTGGCGGCTGCCACCGAGCACGAGCTGCACCGCTCCGGCATCGCGGTGGAGCGCCGAACGATCGAGCTGCGCGAGCACGCCCAGGACCTCGTCGGCCAGCTGCTCACGAACGTGCCATCGCCCTCGCTCCAGGACGCGGTGGATGCCGTCCTCGCTGCCGACGGCCTGATTGCCGTCAGCCCCATCTTCAACGCCTCGTACAGTGGCCTGTTCAAGCTTTTCTTCGACGTGATCGAGCACGGCGCGCTGGCCGGCGTGCCGGTGCTCCTGGGCGCGACGGGTGGCACCGCCCGTCACTCGCTGGCCCTCGAGCACGCGATGCGACCACTCTTCGCGTACCTCCGTGCCGACGCCGTCCCGACCGCGGTCTACGCCGCCACGGAGGACTGGGGCCAGGCCGACGCACCGGCCGATGCCAGCCTCGCCGATCGGATCGGTCGCGCCGGACGCGAGCTCGCCCAGGCGGTGACGTCGCGCGAGCGGACGACGATGCGCGACGAGTTCGATGACCCGGTCCCGTTCGAGGAGCTGCTGCGCAGATCCGGCTCGACCTGACGACGCCGGGGGATCATGTCACTCGGTGGCAGGAATGGGTGCCATCCTGAAGGACCGATAGACTGGTTCCCCCGTGACGACCGCCGCCCGTACCGATCCGCTCGCGCCCTTCAGCGAGGCCACCGGCACCTGGTTCCGGGAGGCGTTCGCCGAGCCGACGCGCGCCCAGGTGCTGGGCTGGCGGGCGATCAGCGCCGGCAGCCACACGCTCATCCATGCCCCGACCGGAAGCGGCAAGACTTTGGCGGCCTTCCTGTGGTGCCTGGACCGGCTGCAGGCGGAGCCGCCGCCGCAGAAGGCGTCCGTCCGCGTCCTGTACGTCAGCCCGCTCAAGGCGTTGACCTACGACGTCGAGCGCAACCTGCGCGCGCCGCTGGCCGGCATCAGGCGCACGGCGGAGCGCCTTGGCCAACCGGTGCCGGAGATCAGCGTGGCCAGCCGGACCGGCGACACGCCGCCGGAGGCGCGACGCACGCTCGCGAAGCACCCGCCCGACATCCTGGTCACGACCCCGGAGAGCCTGTACCTCTTGCTCACCAGCCAGGCTCGCGAGATCCTGCGCGGCGTCGAGCACGTCATCGTGGACGAGGTGCACGCCATCGCGGCGACGAAGCGCGGCTCGCATCTCGCGCTCAGCCTGGAACGGCTCAGCCACCTCGCCGACAAGGATCCGCAGCGCATCGGCCTGTCGGCGACGCAGCGGCCGCTCGAGGCGATCGCGGCCTTCCTGGGCGGCGTCGGGCGCGAGGTCGAGATCGTCGATGCCGGCGCACGCAAGCAGCTCGACCTCGAGATCATCGTGCCGGTCGAGGACATGGCACGCATGGGCGACGTCGTCGACGTCGACGAGGCACCTGGCGGCCCTGCTGCCGGTCCCGAGGCGCGCCACTCGATCTGGCCGAGCATCCACCCGAAGCTGCTCGAGCTGATCCGGGCGCATCGGTCAACCCTGGTCTTCGTCAACTCGCGACGGCTGGCCGAGCGGCTTGCGGCGCGCCTGAACGAGCTGGCCGGCGAGGAGCTGGTGCGCGCGCACCATGGGTCAGTCGCCCGGGAGCAGCGGCTCCAGATCGAGGAGGACCTCAAGAACGGGCGCCTGCCCGCGCTGGTTGCGACCAGCAGCCTCGAGCTGGGGATCGACATGGGCGCCATCGACCTGGTCGTCCAGATCGAGGCGCCGCCGTCGGTCGCCAGCGGCATGCAGCGTATCGGCCGTGCCGGCCACCAGGTGGGCGAGCCCAGCGTGGGCAAGATCTTCCCGAAGTACCGCGGCGACCTGGTCGAGGCGGCGGTCGTGGTCGAGCGGATGAAGGCGGCGCAGATCGAGGAGACGCGAATCCCCCGCAACCCGCTCGACGTGCTGGCGCAGCAGATCGTCGCGATCTGCGCGGATGGCCGGTGGACTGTCGACGATCTGCATAGGCTCGTGACCCGGTCCGAGTCGTTCCGCGACCTGTCGCGTGAGCAGCTCACCGGCGTGCTCGACATGCTCTCCGGACGCTATCCCTCCGACGAGTTCGCCGACCTCAAGCCGCGCCTGGTCTGGGATCGCCAGACCGATGAGGTCGCGTCGCGTAATGACGCCCGCGTCGTCGCCATCACCAGCGGCGGCACCATCCCGGACCGCGGCCTGTACGGCGTCTTCCTGCCCGGCGACGACGCGAAGAAGGGCGGCCGACGGGTCGGCGAGATGGACGAGGAGTGGGTGTACGAGTCGCGCGTCGGCGAGACCTTCGTCCTCGGTGCCTCGACCTGGCGCATCGAGGAGATCCGGCCCGATCGGCTCATCGTGACCCCGGCGCCGGGCGAGCCGGGCAAGATGCCCTTCTGGCACGGCGACAACATCGGCCGTCCGATCGAGCTCGGTCGGGCCATCGGCGCATTCCTGCGCGAGCTGGAGCCGATGGCTCCGTCGGCGGCCACGAAGCGGCTCCGGGAGTCGCACGCCATGGACGAGCTGGCCGCCGGCAACCTCGTCACCTACCTGGCCGATCAGCGAGAGGTCACCGGCGTGCTCCCAACCGACCGAACGATCGTCGTCGAGCGCTTCCGCGACGAGCTGGGCGACTGGCGTGTCGTGCTGCTCACGCCCTTCGGTGGGCGCGTTCACGCGCCGTGGTCGATGGCCATCGAAGCGCGCCTGCGCGAGCACCACGGCCTCGACGTGCAGTCGATCTGGTCGGATGACGGCATCGCGGTTCGGCTTCCCGAGGGCATCGACGTCGACGGCGCGAGCATCGAGCAGGCGCTGCTCCTCGATCCCGACGAGATCGAGGACCTGCTCATGGGCGAGCTGGGCGGCTCGGCGCTCTTCAGCGCACGCTTCCGTGAGAACGCCGCCCGTGCGCTGCTTCTGCCGCGACGGCGTCCCGGACAGCGCACGCCGCTGTGGATGCAACGACAGAAGTCGGCTGACCTCCTGGCAGTGGCGAGCCAGTACGGCAGCTTCCCGATCATCCTCGAGACGTATCGCGAGGTCCTGCGCGACGTCTTCGACATGCCGGCCCTGCGCGAGCTGCTGGCCGACATCCGCGCCCGCCGCATCCGCGTGGTGAGCGTCGAGTCTCGCTCGGCGTCGCCATTCGCCAGCTCGCTGATGTTCGACTACCTCGGGTCCTTCATGTACGAGGGCGACGCCCCGCTTGCCGAGAAGCGTGCCCAGGCGCTGGCGCTCGACCGGGACATGCTGGCCGAGCTGCTCGGGACCGAGGAGCTGCGCGAGCTCATCGACCCCGCCGCGGTCGCCGACCTCGAGCTGGAGCTCCAGGCGTTGGCGCCATCGCGACAGGCGCGCACCCTCGACGGGGTGGCTGACCTTCTCCGCCGGCTGGGTGACCTGCGGACCGATGAGGTGGCCGCCCGGGTGAGCGGCCTCGAGGCGGCGGTCGTGCTCGACGAGCTCGAGCGCGCGCGCCGCGCGCTCCGGGTGCGCGTCGCCGGCGAGGAGCGTTGGATCGCGATCGAGGATGCCGGCCGCTACCGGGATGCCGTCGGCGCAAATCCTCCGGCCGGCGTCGCCGACGCGCATCTGGAGCCGGTCGACCGGCCGCTCGACCTGCTCCTGGCGCGATGGGCGCGGACGCACGGACCCTTCGTCGCCGATTCGCCAGCCGGACGGTGGGGAATCGCACGCTCGACGGTGGAGGACCGCTTGCGGGCGATGACCGTCGCCGGGACGCTGCTGGAGGGCGCCTTCCGCCCCGGAGGCGCGTCGCACGAGTTCACCGATCCTGACGTCCTGCGCCAGCTGCGCCGTCGCTCCCTGGCCCGCCTGCGCCGGGAGGTGGAGCCCGTCGAGCCGGAGGTGCTGGCACGTTTCCTCCCGGCCTGGCAGGGCGTGGGCTCGAGCGCCGGAGGCCTCGGCCGGCTGATCGAGGTCGTCGCCCAGCTGGAGGGCGTGCCGATCCCCGCCTCCGTGCTCGAGCGCGACGTGCTCCCCGCACGCATCTCCGGTTACACGCCGCGGCTGCTGGACGAACTTGGCGCGGCTGGGGAGGTCGTCTGGATCGGACGCGGATCGCTCGGCCGCGACGACGGGCGCATCGCGCTCTACCGTCGGGACCGTGTCGAGTTGCTCGCGAGCGCCGGGGCGGCCGAGGACCGGCCATCGGAGCCGATCCACGACGCGATCCGCGAGCATCTGAAGCGCCGCGGCGCCTCGTTCTTCCCGCAGCTGCGGAGCGCCGTCGCGGCCCGGACCGACGACGAGCTGCTCGACGCCATGTGGGATCTCGTCTGGGCCGGCGAGGTGACCAATGACACGTTCGCCGCGCTCCGCGCACTGTCCCTGCCTCGGTCGCGTTCGAAGTCGGTCCCGCGCCCCGGCCGGCTGACCGCGCTCGGACCTCCGCGCGCGGCTGGGCGCTGGTCGCTCGTGGCGGACCTCGTGGGCGAGGATCGATCACCGACCGAACGTGGACACGCACTGGCCATATCGCTCCTCGAGCGCCACGGCGTGGTGACCCGCGAGGCGGTCGCGGCCGAGGGCATCGCCGGCGGCTACGCTGCGGTCTACCCGATCCTGCGGGCGATGGAGGAGGCGGGCCGTGCGCGGCGTGGCTACTTCGTGGCCGGCCTCGGCGCTGCGCAATTCGCCCTGCCCGGTGCCGTCGACCGTCTCCGCGCCGCGCGCGACGCGAGCGATGGCGGGGCCGTGCGCGTCCTCGCCGCCACCGATCCGGCGCAGCCCTACGGCGCGGCGCTGGCCTGGCCGCGTGGCGAGGACGACGAGCGGCTGCCGCTCCAGCGGGCGGCGGGTGCCCACGTCGTCAGCGTGGATGGCGACGCCGCGCTCTACCTCGAGCGCGGAGGCCGCAGCCTGCTGCGCCTCCCCGGTGTGACCGATGAGCAGCTGGCGCGCGCGGTCGCCGCCCTGCCATCGCTCGTTGCGCCCGGCGGTCCGATGCGCGAGCTGCGCCTCGAGCGCGTCGACCGCGGCCCGGTCGCCGAGTCGGCGCTGGCCAAGCCGCTGCGCGAGGCCGGCTTCCGGCCGAGCTATCGGGGCTGGATTCTCAGAGCGAGCTAGCGCTGCTCCCCCCGACCGGGAGCGGGGCAATCGGCCTTATCAGCCGGCCGGATAATCCGGATCGGTGCCGATGACCTCCCATGCGTCGACCACGAACTGCTCGCGGCAGTACCACTCGGCCGCCAGGTCGTTGGCCAGGCGCTCCTGGCCCGGGTCGCCGGGTGCGACCACGCAGTCGACCGATCGTGCGTCGTTGAAGTGGCCGGTGACGCGCAGGATGCTGCCCCCTTGGTCGGGCGCAGCCTGCGGAAGCTCGGGCGGGATGCGGAGCACCAGGTTCTCGACCAC
>JAICRD010000147.1 GCA_025937535.1 Chloroflexota bacterium
CATCTAAGTGCGAAGCTCGCCTCAAGATGAGGTTCCCCACTGGGTTAACCAGGTAAGACCGCAGCGAGACTAGCTGTTTGATAGGCCGCACGTGTAAGCGCAGCAATGCGTTGAGCGAAGCCGGTACTAATGGTCGAGGGCTTGACCTAGTTCACGCGACTAGCACGCTGCTGGATCGCGTTCGGAAGGTGGCACAGCATGCCACCGCCACGATGATTCGACGCTTCCACGCTTCGACGCACCGGTCAGAGACCGGCGGTCGACAATTGAAGATCTATCCCGGTGACGCTAGCGGAGAGGATCCACCCGTTCCCATCCCGAACACGGAAGTTAAGCTCTCCAGCGCCGAAGATACTCGGGGGGCAACTCCCTGGGAAAATAGGTCGTCGCCGGGATATTTCATTTGTGCAGCCCCGCCGTCCGTCGACCGCGGGGCTGTTGCTATGCTCGCGCCGTGGATCGCGTCTGCCCGTTGCTCGCACTCGCGGGCGATCGCCGCTCGGTAGTCGACGGCGTCGACGCCGCGCATCGATGCCACGCCGAGTCTCCACCAACACCCCTCGACCGTGCGACACAGGCGCAACTGTGCCTGACACCGGCCCACGAACGCTGCGAACGCTATCTCGCGTTCGCGGCCCGGAGCGGTGCGATGCAGCCTGGCCGGTCATCGGCCGGGGCTGGGTTCGTCTCGACACGCCTGCTCCTCGCACCGCAGCCGGCGTGGCGCGGGATTGCCGGTCGGGCCGGCGGCGCGCGTCCAATGCCGCTGCTGGCGGCAGGTGCCGGCGTCGTGGCAGTCGGCATCGGGGCGGCCGCAGTGGCCGGTGCGCTGAACACGACCGGGCTGACCGCGCTGGACGCGACGCCTTCGCCGGCGCCGAACGCGACTGCCACCTCACGACCCACCTCGACGCCGCGGCCGACTCCCACGGCGTCTCCAACCCCGACCCCAGCGCCGACTGCCACCCCGACGCCCACCCCAGTGCCGCCCACACCGATTCCGACGGTCGCTCCGACGCCCGCTCCGCCGCCACCGCAGCAGACGTACACGGTTCAGCAGGGCGACACCCTGGCCGCGATCGCGCAGCGCTTCGGGACGACCACGCAGGCACTCCAGCAGGCGAACGGGATCGAGGATCCGAACCAGATCGTCATCGGCCAGGTGCTGGTCATCCCCTGAGCCGGTCGCTCAAAACGGCGGCTGGCAGGTCCGGCAGAAGGTCGTCGCTTCTCGGCCGCCGATCTGGCGCAACTCGCGACCGCAGCGAGGACACGGCTCGCCGCCGCGCAGGTGGACCTTGAGGAAGCTTCGATCCTGCGTCTCGATGTTCGGCGGCACCGACCGGCGGATGCGATCGATCGCATCGCCGAGGACGCGGCGCATGGCGAGGTACAGCCGCTCGATGTCGTCGTCGCCGAGCGTGCTGCGCTTCCGGAATGGCGCGAGCCGAGCCTCCCACAGGATCTCGTCGCTGTAGGCGTTCCCGATGCCTGACACGAAGCGTGGGTTGCGCAGGAGCGGCTTGAGCTCCCCGGGATGGCGACGGATGCGCTGGCGGAACGCGTCAAGCGTCAGCGCCGGGTCGTCGGCATCGGGCCCCATCTCCGACCATCCGGGAATGTCGTCGAGGCCGTCGGGCTCGGCGAGGTACAGCTTGCCGAGCATCTCGCGATCGACGTAGCGCAGGTCCTCGTCGCGCTCGAGGAGCAGGCGCAGCCCGGTGCGCGCCCTCACTCGCTCGCGGCGCCCGGTGATCCAGAAGCGCCCCGCAAGCATCGGATTGGCGGCCAGGACGCGCACCACGGAGCCGTCGCGCACGAAGGGCAGCAGGAGGAACTTGCCCCGGCGGTTGGCTGCGCCCAGCTTCGTGCCGGACAGCGCAGCGACCTCCTCTGGCGTGGCGCGCACGAGAATCGGGGTGGGCGCCGATGCCTCCAGCACGGTTCGGCCCGCAACGCGTCGGTTGAGCTCTTCGGCCACGACCGTGAGATCGGGCAGCTCAGGCACGCGAAGGGGTCCTCATTTGACCGTATGGTATGCTACGTCGGCCGTGTGGCAGACAACCCCATAACGCGCGCGAGCGCGTCGATCCGTCGGTAGGCGCAAAGGAGCAGCGAGTCGTTTCTAACGAGACAGCGGGCAGCACCTGAAAGCGGCGATCGGTGATGGACGTCCTCCGCGTGAGGGCGTCATTTGCTGTCACGGACACTTACCGACAGGAGCGTATTGACCACTTGATCGAAGACACGAAGCAGGCGACGCCGAGCGCCACCGACGAGGTCCAGCAGGACGCCGCGGTGACCGTCGCCGACCAGCCGGAGGCTGCTGAGCCCACGAACAGCGCGTCGCCCGGCGATGCCTCGCCCGCCGCCGGCGAGGCGACGAGCAACTCCGCCGCACCCGCCGAGGCGGTCGCGATGGCCGACGAGCCGGAAGCTCCCACGACGGACGAGGTCGCGGCCGATGGCGGCGATGCCGCCGCGGAGACTGCCTCCACGCCCGCCGATGCCGACGCGCCCGCCACCGGTGACGGTGGCGTCACCGCGGAGGCACAGGCCGAGCCCGAGGCAGCTGAAGCTGAGGCGGCCACCGATGAGGGCGCGACCGCTGCGGCGGCGACCGCCGAGCCGGCGCCTGCCGCGGTGGAGGCGCCGCGCAGCGAGCCGATGACGATGGCCGAGCTGCTCGACGACCCCGACAACGAGGTCAAGAGCCTGAAGCATGGGGACGTCGTCGAGGGCACCGTGGTTCGGATCGATCCGGACGAGATCCTCATCGACTTCGGCGGGAAGAGCGAGGGCGTGGTCAGCAACCGCGAGCTCATGAACCGTCGCGGACCGCGCGACAGCGCCGAGGAGACGCGTCCCGAGATCCAGGTGGGGAGCGAGGTTCTCGTCTACGTCCTGCAGCCCGAATCTCCCGAAGGCCACGCGGTCCTGTCGCTGCGTCGGGCGGGGCTCGAGCGCAAGTGGCGCGCGATGCAGGAACGCTTCGACGCCGGCGAGATCGTCGAGGCCCGGGTCATCGATCACAACAAGGGCGGCCTGATCGTCGACCTCGGCGTGCGCGGCTTCGTGCCGATCAGCCAGATCGTCGACTTCCCGCGCCGGCCGCGCGACGAGCAGCCACGCGACGCCGCGCAGGAGATCGCCGAGAAGCTGCAGCCGTTCGTCGGCCGCACCCTCCGCCTCAAGATCCTGGAGGTCAACCGCAAGGCGAACCGGCTCATCCTGTCGGAGAAGGTCGCCCTGTACGAGGAGCGGCGCGAGAAGCGCGACGAACTGTTCAGCAGCCTCGAGACCGGCCAGAAGGTGACCGGCGTCGTCCGATCCATCGCGCCGTTCGGCGTCTTCGTCGACCTGGGCGGCATTGACGGCCTGGTCCACAAGAGCGAGCTCTCGTGGAACAAGGTCAACAACCCGGAGACGGCCTACCAGATCGGCGACGAGGTCGAGGCCGAGGTCATCGACATCAACCACGAGCGTGGCCGTATCAGCCTCTCGATCCGACGCCTCCAGCCCGACCCGTGGCAGGAGTCGGTGGCGAAGTACAAGATCGGCGACGTGATCGAGGGAACGGTCACGAAGCTCGTCAACTTCGGCGCCTTCGTTCGGGTGGAGGAGGGCCTCGAGGGCCTGATCCACATCAGCGAGCTGTCGCACCAGCGCGTCGCCCACCCGGGCGACGTCGTCCAGGAGGGCCAGCAGGTCAAGCTCCGCATCATCAGCCTCGACTCGGAGCGGCATCGGTTGGGCCTCAGCCTGAAGCAGGCCGAGGACCGTCCGGCTCCCGCCCCGCGCGAGGAGCGTCCGCGCCGCGATCGCGGGCCGCGCCGCGATCGGTTCGACTACCGGCCCGAGGACGCGACCGCCGAGCCGGAGGGCGGCATCGACAACACGATGGCCGCCGCATTCGCCAGCTCGGGCCTGCTCGACCAGTTCCGGTCGAACGAAGAGGCGGCCACTGCGGAGGCCGAAGAGGCTCCGGCAGCTGCGGAGCCGCCCGCCGCTGAGGCAGGACCCGCCGACGTCGCACCCGAGGCCGAAGCCGAGGCCGACGCCACGGCCGCTGCGGTCCCCGAAGCCGATGCGGAGGCCGCGGAGGAGGCTCCAACCGAGGACGCCACCGCCGAATCGGACGAAGGGAGCAAGGCCTAGCGCCAGTCCCGGCGGCCAGCCGGCCGCCCCGGATGCGTCACAGGGAGCGGGCCATGGGGCCTCGCTCCCTTCGCGTTCTCTGATAACCGGCGCGGAACGTTGAGCGAATTCGTGCCGTCACCCGTATCTACTAACACGACGAGCAGGTGCTCGGTGCAGCAGCATCGGCCCTGAGCGTGCCGTACACTCCCCCCGCAAG
Organism: Chloroflexota bacterium; assembly: GCA_025937535.1. Classification (GTDB taxonomy): domain Bacteria; phylum Chloroflexota; class Limnocylindria; order QHBO01; family QHBO01; genus JACDBZ01. The sequence continues at coordinate 4,358 of JAICRD010000147.1, forward strand.
CACAGCAAGGCCGGGCACCAATGGACCGATTCGACAAGTTCACCGATCGAGCGCGGAAGGTGCTGACCCTCGCCCAGGACGAGGCCCAGCGCTTCAACCACAACTACATCGGTACGGAGCACCTCCTGCTCGGCCTCGTTCGCGAGGGCGAGGGCGTCGCCGCGCGCGTGCTCGAGAACATGAACGTCGAGCTCTCCAAGGTTCGCACCGCCGTCGAGTTCATCATCGGCCGCGGCGACCGACCGGTCGTCGGCGAGGTGGGCCTCACGCCGCGCGCCAAGCGCGTGATCGAGCTGGCCATCGACGAAGCCCGCCGGCTGGGCCACAACTACATCGGCACCGAGCACCTGCTCCTCGGCCTGGTGCGCGAGGGCGAGGGCATCGCTGCCGGCGTGCTGGAGAGCCTGGGCGTCAACCTCGACAAGGTTCGGCACCAGGTCATCCACGTGCTCAGCCAGTCGAGCAGCTCGACGCCCGCACAGGAGACGAAGCGCCCCTCGAAGACGCCGACCCTCGACCAGCTCGGCATCAACCTGACCGAGGCGGCGCGCAGCGGCGACCTGGACCCGGTCATCGGCCGCGAGAAGGAGATCGAGCGGGTCATCCAGATCCTGTCGCGGCGGCGCAAGAACAACCCGGCCCTCATCGGCGAACCGGGCGTCGGCAAGACGGCCATCGCCGAGGGCCTGGCGCACCGCATCGTCAAGGGCGACGTGCCGGAGACGCTGACGGACAAGCGCGTCCTGACGCTCGACATCGGCTCGCTGGTGGCGGGCACGAAGTACCGCGGCGAGTTCGAGGAGCGGCTCAAGAAGATCATCGAGGAGCTGCGCAGCAGCTCCGACAGCGTGCTGTTCATCGACGAGCTGCACACCCTCGTTGGTGCCGGCGCCGCAGAGGGCGCCATCGATGCGGCCAACATCCTGAAGCCGCCGCTGGCGCGTGGTGAGCTGCAGTGCATCGGCGCCACCACGCTCGACGAGTACCGCAAGTACATCGAGAAGGACTCGGCGCTCGAGCGGCGCTTCCAGCCGGTCATGGTCGACGAGCCGACGGTGGACGAGGCGGTCGAGATCCTGTTCGGCATCC
>JAICRD010000102.1 GCA_025937535.1 Chloroflexota bacterium
CACCCGACGAGTCGAGGCCCGCGAGGGCGGCGCTATCCCGGCCGGAGAGAACGCCGACCCAGATGCCGTCGCGCACGATGTCGACCGGGTGCGCGGGCGTGCCCTCGTCGTCGTAGCCGAAGGAGCCGAGCGCACCGGGCAGGGTGGCATCGGCGGTGACGTTCATGAGGTCGGAGCCGAAGCGCATCGAGCCCAGCTGCGCCAGGTCCAGCCAGGACGTGCCGGCGAAGGCGGCCTCCCAACCCAGGATCCGGTCGAGCTCGACGGCATGGCCGACCGACTCGTGGATCTGGAGGGCCATCTGCTCGGCGCCGATGATGAGGTCAGTCGCGTCGTAGGTCGGGCACTGGGGCGCGGTCAGCAGCGCGCGGGCTTCCTCGGCGATCCGGGCAGCGTTCCCCGGCAGGTCCAGCTCGCGCACCAGCTCCCAGCCGCGCGTGCCGTACTGGCCGCGAATGCCGGGGTAACTGCGGCGCTGCGTCTCGTTGTCGCCGTTGGCGGTGGCGTCCATGCGCGCGCCGCACTCGCGGATGCGCTGGTCGATGCGATGGCCCTCGCTGCTCACCAGCCACTTGGTGGTGTCCCAGATGTCGTAGCCCGCGTTGGCGACATCGGCCCCGTGCTGGCGCATGGTCCGCGTCAGGCTGACGAGCAGGTCGCCCTTCTCCGCCAGCGGCACGCTCAATGGGTCCTCGTCGACGGCGTTCTCCCAGTGGTCCTGGCGCACCTCGACCGGCGTCAGCTCCAGATCGGCGCCGGGGACCGATGCGCTGGCGCGCGCGATCGCGGCCGCCTGCGCGCCGGCCGCATGGGCTGCCTCGCGAGTCAGCTGCGCCGTCGAGAAGAAGCCCCACCCTGAGCCGATGAGTGCTCTGACGCCGATGCCGACCGCGCCATCCTGGCTGAGTCCCTCGATCTCGCCGTTGCGGGCGTTCATGGACTCGTGGCGGCGGTCCATCACCCGCGCGTCGGCGTACCTGGCACCGGCGGCGATGGCCGCTTCGACGGCGGCTTCGGCAAGTTCGAACATTCGGGAAGGTTAGCGCGGCTAACGGATTGCCGCCACGGTTCAGTCCGTGCGGCCGGGTCCCGCGGCGATGCCCCCGCCCGCCCTGTGCGCGGCATCGGGGTGCGGCACCGGCTCCTGCCAGGTGATCTCGGTGATGCGCGCCGGCGGCCACTCGCCGTCGGCCGGCACGATGCCCTCCTCCGCCTCGAGCGGGATGCCGATCGGCGCAACCAGGTAGCGTCCCGCCAGCTGACGAGCGTCGCGATCGAGCGCGAAGCCCGCCTTGGCTCGATGGAACGTGACGGTGATATCGGCCTGCACCACCGGCGTCGAGCGCGAGCCACCGGTGAGATCGACGCGCGTCGGCGTGTCCACCGCGACCACGGCACACGGACGGCCCGCGGCCTGCGCGTGCGTGCGCGTCGCGTTGATCAGGTCGACCGCCGTCGAGATCGGCTCGCGCAAGGGACCCGACGCGCCCGAGCCCAGCAATGCGTCAACGAGCATCGTTGCTCCGGCGATCCGCTCGCGCAGACGCAGCAGCATCTCCGGGTTCGGCGCCACGAACAGCTCCAGCGAATGCGCCGATGCCATGGCCTGGAGGACATTCCAGTTGTGCGTCGCCGCGACCCCGGACAGGCGGCTGGCATCGGCGACGAGCACGGCCATCACCTGCCGGCCAGCCGTGGCCATGCGGCGCGCGATGACGAAGCCGTCACCGCCGTTGTTGCCCGGGCCGCACAGGACGACGACCAGCGGCGGGCGCACGAGCGGACCGCCGGGGCCGCGAACGCGCTCGGCGAGGCGCGTCAGCTCCGCCAGCGCGACATCGGCCACCGCAGCGCCGGCGGACTCCATCAGCGCGTCCTCGCTCATGCCCAGGCGCTGAGCGGCCTCGTCGATGCGCGCCATCTCGTCGGCGCCGATGAGAACGGGAACCGCGCGCTCAGGTCGCGCGGCCGGATCGGCCACGAGGGAGCTAAAGGCTCTTGAGGTAGGCGACGATCGAGTCGATCTGGTCCGGCGAGAGCTGCTCGCCGAAGGCTGGCATGCCGCCGCGGTCGAGGCCCTCGGTCTCGGGCGTGGTGCCGTCGATCCAGAGCTGAATCCAATCGTCGGGGTGGTCGGTGGCCAGCTGCTGGAGGTTCTCGCTGACCGGGCCGTCGTTCACCCCGTGCAGGCTCGGGAAATTGCCCGAGCCGCTCAGGTCGGCGCCATGGCAGGCGGTGCATGCCGGCGTGACCGAGCCGACGAGCTGCTCGCCGACGGCGGGATCGGCGCCGGCGCTGCCCTCCGGCGCGGGCGCGCTGGCACCCGGGATCGCAAACTCGGGATTCTCGCCAGCAAGGTTCGAGGCGAGGTAGACGCCCCCGACCAGCAGGACGAAGACGGTGAGACCGATGACCCAGGCCGGGATGCCCGAGCCACGCGTCTCGATGGGGGTGTGGATCGTCATCGGTCAGTGGCTCGCCGCTGCCGGGGCGGAGGTCGAGCCCACGGGAGCCACGTACTGCGCGGGCTCGGCGGTCGTGTACATCAGGAACATGTTCACCAGCATGGCGATCCCGGACAGTGCCACGAGCCCGAATCCGGCGAAGGCGATGGCGCGGTAGATCAGCAGCTCGGCGGACAGCGCGTCCGGCGTGGCGCCACCCGCGATGAGCGCCGCCTGCGCAAGACCACCACCCATCAGGGCAAGGCCACCGATGGTGGCGCCGCCGAATGCCAGCCACAGCTGCGCGCCGGACAGGAGGCCCCCGCCCCACGCGCGGCGCAGGATGCGCGGCATGGCGTGCTCGGCCAGCGCGAATGCGGCAAGGGTGAAGGTGCCGTACATGGCCCAGATGAAGACGCCGTCCTCCCAGTCGGTGCCGCTGACGCGCGCATCGACCGCGCGCAGCGCGCCGATGGCCTCCAGCAGGCTGGTACCCATCAGGAAGACCAGTGACACGGCCGCGAAGGCGGCCACGCCGATGCCGAACAGCAGCGTCCAACGGCCGGACATGGTTGCGGCGAGGTTCCCAACGGTCAGCAGCGCCGGCACGACGAGCAGGATGGTGGCGGTGCCCCCGAGGGTGGTGACGATGAACGGCACGCTGGGATCGACCAGCGCGGCCAGCGCAGAGGCGGGAGCGAAGACGAGCCACGTCAGCCACGCGAGCAGCGCGGCCGCTCCGGAGGCGAGCGGCTGGTTGGCGGTTCGCGGCACCACGTAGTAGAGGATCGAGAACGACATGCCGAGCAGCCACATCGCCGGCAGGGCGGCCTCGAAGAAGGCCGATGCGAGCGCGGTCGGCAGCTCGTCAAGGTTCAGGAACTGCTCGAAGATGCCGAGCCCCGCATTGAGGCTCATCAGCCCCAGCAGCGACAGGATGGCGACGCCGATGAACCAGAGGCTGACGTAGCCGGTCCGGAGCGAGGACGCGGCCGTCAGCACGAACGAGCCGGCCACGATGAGCGCGCCGGTGGCCAGGCCGCCATCCACGAACCACGGGAAGGCAGTCAGCGGCGAGTGCGGATTGATGTCGAGGAAGTACAGCAGCACCATCCCGAGTGCGAGCGCGCCGTTCCAAGCCAGCAGGGCAAGCAGCAGCATCTTCTCCATCGCCAGCCGGTGGCCGGTCAGCCGCGGCGTGATGAAGGCGATGGCCGCGAAGCCGACATTGCTCAGCCAGCCGTAGACGGTGGCGTTCACGAAGGCGTACTCGACGCGCCGCTCGTTGAGCTCGAAGGCCAGGTCGAAGATGCCGATCGGCGCCTTGATCTCGAAGGTGACGATGCGAAGGCCGATGGCGAGGGCGCCGAGCGCCGTCGCCATCGCCAGCCACAATGCGGCAACGATGAAGAAGCCGGCGGCGGCGGTGTCCGGGCCGTCGGGGATCAGCGTGCGACGCCGCTTCGGCGGCTCGTCGTACGGGCGGAGCTTCTTCGGGTTCACCCTGGGATTCACCGTCACGGGCGCGTCAACCCTTTCTGCGGGGATCGCTCGGGGGCGAGGTAGGTCGCCGCATTGTACCGAACGACGGACGCATCATGGCCGCCGAGACGTCGATCCCACCGGCGACCGTTCGTCGTTCGGAGCAGGAGGTATGCCGATGTTCAGTGAGCTGTTTCCCATCCTCTCGACGCCGGACATGGAGCGGGCACTGCGGTTCTACCGCGACCTGCTCGACGGTCGCGTGACGTACGAGTTTCCCGGCCCCGATGGACTGCCGGCATACGTCGGCCTCGAGATCGGCGCCTCCTCGATCGGCATCGGCCTCGCTGCCGATGTCCCCTCGTCGCCGGTCGCCCGAGCCGTGAGCCTGTGGGTCTACGCCGATGACTGCGACGCGGCGGTCGATCGGCTGCGGAAAGCCGGCGTTCGCGTCACGGCGGAACCGGTCGACCAGCCATGGGGAGAGCGGGTTGCGCGCGTGCTCGATCCCGATGGCAACGAGATCATCATCGGCGCTCGCGCCGGATAACACGAAAGCCGCCTGGCGGGAGGCGGCTTTCGATCTCGTATGCGTGGTTGCGGGGGACGGATTCGAACCGACGACCTTCGGGTTATGAGCCCGACGAGCTACCACTGCTCCACCCCGCGACTTCGAATGATAGGGGGTAGGTCCGCATCGGTCAAACTTCGGACCTCGCGTTCGACTCTCGTGGGGCGGGACCATCGGCCAATGAGTGGCTGAATTCTCGTGGGATGGCACGTTCGGCCAGCGTATGGGGCGCTGGTGCGTGGCTGGGAGTCCCGCCGGGTAGATATTCGGCCAATGAGTGTCCGTTAGTCCCATCGGGCGAGAACCGGCAGCGTCAGGTTGGCCGATGCGCGCCCGGCTCCATCTCCACGACCGCGTGGTGGATGCCATGCAGGTCCAGCAGGCCGAGGTATGGATCCGGGTCGAACGCCTCGGGGCCCAGTACGCCGGCGCCGGACCAGGCGTTCGTGGCGAGCAGCTCCATGGCGATGGTCGGATTGAAGCCGGTCTGCCAGCCGACGACCTGCAGGTGATGCTTGGCCCAGATCTCCTCGGCATCGGCCATCTGGTAGGCGAAAGTCTCGCGCGGCCGGGCGTCCTTGGAGCCGATCACCCAGGTGCCGACGATCGCGCGACCACGGAACTTGTCACCGAGTGAGATGGGATCGGGAGTTATGGCGGCCAGAACGTCGCGCGGTGAGACCTCGACGCCCTTGACGGCGACCTTATCGGTCCGATCCATGCCCAGCGCGTGGATCGTCTTGAGCTTGTCGATGAAGTCGGACCCCAACGCGTACTTGAAGGTGACCTTTCGCGCGTCCAGCCAGCGCGGCACGAGAAGGACCTCCTCGTGCTCGACGTTGACGCACTCGACCGGGCCGATGCCCTCCGGGAACGGGAAGTTCTCCGGCGCGCTGAACGGCTCGGTGGTGTGCCAGTCGCCGTCGGCCCAGATGACGGGCGGGTTGAGGCACTCCTCGATGGTGGTCCAGATGCTGAACACCGGGGCGAAGGCGTAGCCGGGAATCTCGAGGTCGCCGCCGTCGCGGACGTGGACCTCGTGCACCTCGTCGAACGAGTGCTTCGCGGCGTGGGCGGCGAAGACATCGGTCAGGCCTGGGTCCATGCCCATGCCGACCAGGGCCAGCTTGCCGCGCGCCTTCCAGGCGTCATCCATGGCGAACTGCTCGTCACCCAGCTTCACGCCCGGCAGCTCGAACGGCCGATCCGGATGCGGCTTCGACAGCGAGCAGGCCATGTCCATGTAGTGCGCATCGGCCTCGAGGGCGCCGCGGAAGATCGGCATGACGAACTGCGGGTCGACCGCGTTCATGACCAGGTCCGCCCGATGGGCGCGGGCGGCTTCCGCGACTGTTGCGGCGTCGCGGGCGTCCAGCTGGATGGCCGGGAAGCGTTCGGGATCGCCGAGGGAATCGGCGAGAGTGCGAGCGCGGGTGAGGTCGTAATCGGCGAGGATCATCGCCTCGCACCAGTCCGATTGGGCGGAGATGCGCGCGATCGCCTCGCCCACCGTCCCGACACCGATCAGCAGGACTCGCATGAATCACCAGGGTGCGTGTTCCGACGTGGGGCACGCGTCTGCGCAACAGGATCTCGAGTGCCGGGAGCCTACCGAATCAGTGGAAAAGGGGCCTCATCCGTACTGGCTCGGTGGCGCCGAGCGGATGATACCAGCGAGTCAGCGAGGAGAGGCGAGCAGGATCGATAGGACGCCGATCAGCACTGCCAGCCCGATGAAGGGAAGCGCGATCGCGGATGCGCGAAGGGTCTGCATCGGTTCACCTCCTGGCACCGATGGTGGCCGCCCACCGAGCGAGCGTCCATCCGGCAGGTCACCGAGCCCCCGTTGCGTGATCTCCCGCATTGGTGTGCCGATGCCCCTCTGCTACCGTCCGGGCCATGTCGTTGACCCGAGTGCGAGACGCCGCCGCGCTGCTCATCGCGCTGGGCGCGGCCATTGCGTCGATCGTCGTCTGCGACTACGGCCGGGTCGACATCGGCATGACACTGGCCTTCGATGACCACGGGCTGACCAATCCGCCGGGGGTGATCGTCGCGGACGTCACTCCTGACGGAAATGGCGCCCGAGCGTATTTCAGCCCGTTGTCTCCGATCATCGACATCACGACCGTGGATGGCGCCGCTGTGAAGCGCGAGCCGGTCAACGCGAGGCTGGAGGGGCCGATCCCGATCTACAACCCGACTCCCAATTCCATCTGGGAGCAGCTCGGACCGATGGCCCAGGAGCTTGGGACTTACGAGCGTGGCGAGTTCAGCATCCCGGTGGAGCCGGTCCGGTCGGAGAACATTGCCAGCGCGACGGCCGGATACGTGGATCTCGAGGCGAACTGGATCCAGGTAATCGGCACCATCGATCGTGGGGCGCTCGAGGCAGCCCTGCGCCAGTCGGTGTGGGTGATGATTCTCGGCGTCGTGATCGGCGCAGCGATCTGGCGCTTCCTGGCCCACGGGCTCGGCGGTGACCGGGGCCGGGAGCTTGCCGTGCTGCTTGGCGTCGCCGCGGCAACACCGTTCCTGCTGCTGCCCGTCGTGCAGGTCGGGACACCCATCGGCATCTATGCCGGGTATCTCCTCCCCATCGCCCTGGCGCTGTTCGTCGGCCTCTCATTGCTGCGCACACTCTCCGATCCGTCGTGGATGCGCACGGGCGTGGCCGCGACGGTCGGTGCCGCGGCGCTCGCCGTGCTGTTCGTCGTGCGCTACATGACCTCGCCCGCGCTGGACCCGACGCAGCGCGGCGCGCTCCTCCTGGTCATCGCCGCCATCGCCGTGATCCCGGCGGCGATCGCCGCGACCGGAATGCCACGGCAGCTCCGGGCTCGCGCGCAGCTCGTCTCACTTGCCCTGGTGCCGACCCTGGCGGTGACGCTCTTCACCCAGCCGATGCCCGACCCCGTCCTGCCGGTCGTGCTTCTCGGTATCGCGCTCGGTTGGCAGTTCCTGCCCGTGGAGCGAGCCGTTGCCGCGGTCACCGCGAGCATGGGCTCGGTACGCGCTGCGCGGCTCGAGCCGAACCGGATCGCCCCGATCATCGCGACCTGGCGTGACCGCTTGACGTACGCGCTGCTCGCCCTGGTGATCTTCGCCGGCATCACGCAGTACAACACGTGGGCCGTGATCGTCGGGACCGGCCTCGCGGCGCTCGTGGGCTTCGCCATACGCCGAGGATTCCTGGGAGACGCATGGACCGATGCGGCCGTCCCGCTCGCCGCGGCGGTTGGCATTCCGGTGATCCAGCTCTCCTTCGAATACGTTTCCTATTCCGCCGCGAACCCGACGATCCTCGTCCCCGTGGCCCTCGCCGCCGTCAGCGTCGCGCACCTGCTCGCTTCCAGGCACAACGACCCGGAGTGGCGATGGCGCGTATTCGCGGCGTCACTGGTGCCGATGGCGCTCGCCTTTGTGGCAATGGCGGCGGGTTCGGCCCTGGCGGTCGTCCTCGTGGCCTTCACGCCGCTGATCGCGGGCATCCCGATCGCGTTCGCCGAGGACGGCAGCGAGACACGTGCCGTCCGCGAGCGCCTCGAGACGCTGGTGGTGGCATTGACGCCCGGCGC
>JAICRD010000045.1 GCA_025937535.1 Chloroflexota bacterium
ACGATCGGCACCGGCTGCGACCGGTTCAGCGTGCGGCGCACGTCGTAGGCGCGGCGTCGATCCGCATCGCGCAGGATGGCGTACGCGGCGTTGATCTGCGACATGTGGACAGGGTCCGGGGAGTCGCCATCGGGATGGAAGCGCCGCGCCAGGGCGCGATAGGCAGCCTGGATGACGCACTCGTCGGCAGCCGGATCGACCTGGAGCACCCTGTAGGCGTCCGTCGCGAGATCCATCCCATCCCTCCGTGGCACGAGGGCTCGCGGCGCTCGGGTGCGCGACGAGCCGTATCGGTATGGTCTGGAGCGGTAGAGTACGGATGCCGTCTCGGAGAAGCACTGGGGTGCCCACCCAAATCTTTGGCGGCTCGCATGACGGGGGAGTCGTGACGTCAGACGCGCGCATCGCGGTCGGCCCGACGGCCGATGTGCCACCGCTGCTCGAGCGCGAGTCCGAGCTGCTTGCCATCGGCGAGTGCCTGAGGGCCCTTCGCGACGGGGTCGGATCGGTCCTGCTGATCGAGGGCGAGGCGGGCATCGGCAAGTCGTCACTGCTGCGTCAGGCCCTGGGCGCGGCGCGGCATGCGCGCCTCGATGTCCTCGTCGCACGCGGCGGCGAGCTCGAGCGCAACTATCCTTTCGGGCTCGTCCTCGACCTGTTCGGCTCGATCCTGCGAGACGAGCGCGATCGGGACGAGCTGCTGCGCGGACCGGCCGACCTGGCACGGCCGCTGTTCGAGACGGCGCGCGCCTCGCATGGCGACCCTGCATCCGACCCCTTCCCGACGCTGCATGGGCTCTTTTGGCTGACGGTGAACGCCGCCGAGCGTGGCCCGCTCGTCCTCATCGTCGACGACGCGCACTGGGCGGACGACGCATCCCTCGCTTATCTCCACTACCTCGCGCAGCGAATCGATCAGCTGGCCGTGATGCTCGTCGTCGCATTCCGTTCCGGCGAGGCCGCGGCGAGCGAGAGGCAGTCACTCATGAGCTCCGATGCGCAGCGTCTCCGGCCGGCACCGCTGTCGCTCGATGCGATCGCCGAGCTGGCCGCCGTCCATGGCACGGACGCCACGGCCGATGTCGCGCAGCGCACCTGGGAGGCAACGCGCGGCAATCCCTTCTTCGCAACGGAACTGCTCCGCGACGGCGCCGCGCTCGTCGCGACCGGGCCCGCGACGGCCGCCGCGATTCCCGATGCCGTCAGCCGTGCCATCGTCTCCAGGCTCGGCCGGCTCGGCTCCACGGCTCGCCGGATCGCCGAGGCGGGAGCGGTCCTCGAGGAGCACGCCACGCTCGACCAGGTGTCGCAACTGGCCGAGGTCGACGCCGTCGAGGCTGCTGAGGCGGTGCGCGCGCTCGTCAAGGCCGACATCCTCGATGCCGAGCAATGGCTCGCCTTCGTGCATCCCATCGTCCGCGAGGCCGTGTACGCAGCCATGCCCGGAGCGCTCCGTGCTAGGCTCCACCGCCGCGCGGCGAAGCTCCTTCAGCAGGCCTCGGCGCCGGTCGAGGCCCAGGCGATCCACCTGCTGGCCAGCGAGCCGGCTGCCGATCCCGATGTCGTGGAGGCGTTGTGCCGGGCGGCGGGCGCGGCACGCGCGGGCGGCGCGACCGAGCTCGCGGTGACGTATTTGCGTCGAGCGCTGCGCGAGCCGCCCGGCGACGAGGCGACCCGGGCATCGGTCCTGCTCGATCTTGCGCGCGCCGACGCGGCGCTGGGAAGCGAGCTGACGGACGCTCGATACCGGGAGGCGCTCGAGCTCATCGCCGATCCGGCCGACCGCGCCCAGGCGCTGCTCGAGCTCGGACACGCCCTCGTCAACGCCGCGCGGTGGGACGACGCCGTCGAGGCGTTCGCTCGCGGCATGACCGAGCTCGGCGACCGCGACGACTCGCTGCGCGGCAGGTTGGAGGCGGGCTTCGTATCAGCCGCGTTCGTCAGCGTCACGCATCGCGCCGAAGCCGAGCGTCTGGTCGAGCACGTGGTGAGCACCGACCTCGTCAACCAGGGACATCGCGAGCTCGCGGCATGGGTGGCGTTCCAGCGGACCGCCGCGGTGAACGGGACGGCGGACGAGGCAGCTCAGCTCGTCGAGCGGACCATCGCGGCGCCCATTGACGAGCTCGTAACGTCCGGCCAGCTCGTCGAGGTTGCCGCCGGTGCGCTGCTGGCCACGGACCGTCTCGAGCGCGAGGTTGACTTCTTGAGCCAGGCCATCGAGGCCGTCGAGCGCGCCGGGTCGCAGGCGAAGTTCGGGACCTACTCGTACTGCCGCGCATGGCCGCTTTATTACATGGGCCGGCTCGACGAGTCGATCGCCGACGCGCAGGCTGCGCTGAGCGCGCACGAGCTCGGCTGGGAGACCTTCTACCCTGCCACGTGCTCGATCCTGGCATGGGCTCATCTCGAGCGCGGCGAGATCGAGGCGGCCGAGCGCGTCATCGACATCGACCACGATCGCTGGAGCGCGCGCCTCGACTACAGGCTGCTCGTCCCGATCACGCGCGGCAGGATCGCGCTCGAGCGCGGCCGCTACAACGATGCGGTCGCCGAGTTGGAGCTCGCGCGCGAGGGCGGCGTCATCACCGGGCTTGAGACGCCCGTGCCGCCGGACTGGCGCACGTGGCTGGCCATCACCCTGACCCGGCTCGGCCGCCGGGACGACGCGCGCCGCGTGGCGACCGAGGGCCTCGAGCTGGCGGAGCGTTGGGGAGCGCGCTGGCCGATCGGCGTGGCGCTGCGCGCTGCCGGCCTTGCCACGGACGGCGCCGAGGGGATCGAGCTGCTTCGCCGATCGGTCGCAGCACTCGAGGCGAGCCCCGCGCGGCTGGAGCTCGCGCGCTCGATGATGGTGCTCGGTGAGCTGCTGCGTCGCGCGGGCGCGAGCGTCGAGGCGCGCGAGAAGCTCGCCGCCTCCCTTGACCTGGCGCACCGGCTCGGCGCGCACGGGCTCGCCGAGCGTGCGCGTGGCGAGCTCGTTGCAGCCGGTGTGCGCCCGCGCCGGCATGCGCTGACCGGCGTCGAATCCCTGACGCCATCCGAGCTGCGGGTGGCCCGCTTGGCGGCGGCCGGCAGGACGAATCGCGAGGTGGCCCAGGCGCTCTTCGTGACCCCCAAGGCGATCGAGTACCACCTCGCCAACGCGTACCGCAAGCTCGGCATCCGCGGTCGGCCCGAGCTGGCGCGCGCGCTCGAGACGGCCGAGGTCGTATCGGTCTAGCCTCGACGTATGCAGCAGCCCGAGCCGCGCTGGTGGCAGACCGGCGTCGTGTACGAGATCTATCCGCGGTCGTTCGCGGACTCGAACGACGATGGCACGGGCGATCTGGCTGGCATCACGGGCCGGCTCGACTACCTCGAGTGGCTCGGCGTCGACGCCATCTGGATCGCGCCCTTCTATCCGTCACCGATGGCGGACTTTGGCTACGACGTGGAGGACTACACCGACGTCGATCCGCTCTTCGGCTCGATCGGCGACTTCGACCACCTCGTGGCCGAGGCGCATCAACGCGGCATCCGGGTGGTCGTCGACTACGTTCCGAATCACACCAGTGACCGCCACCCATGGTTTATCGAGTCGCGTTCCTCGCGCACGAGCCCCAAGCGCGACTGGTACACGTGGCGCGATCCCGGGCCCAACGGCGAGCTGCCGAACAACTGGATCAGCATGTTCGCGGGGCCGGCCTGGGAGTGGGACGAGGCGACCGCGCAGTACTACCTGCACATGTTCCTCAAGGAGCAGCCCGACCTGAATTGGCGCAATCCACAGGTGCGCGCGGCGATGTTCGACGTGGCGCGCTTCTGGCTCGACCGCGGCGTCGACGGCTTCCGGATCGACGTGGCGCCGATGGTCATGAAGGATCCCGAGCTGAGGGACAACCCGCCCAACCCGAGCCCGCCGTCGGGCCACCATATGGGCTCGTGGACCAGGCAGCTGCATGAGAACGATCACGCCCATCCCGACATGCACGAGCTGTATCGGTCGTTCCGGAGGCTGCTCGAGTCCTATCCGGGCGATCGCGTGAGCATCGGTGAGCTCTACCATCCCGATTACGCGGTCTGGGCCGGCTACTACGGCGAGCGACAGGACGAGATCCACGTCCCGTTCAACTTCCATCTGACCTACAGCCCCTGGACGGCCGATGCCGTGCGCGGCGCTGTCGAGGGCGTTCAGGCCGCCCTGCCGCCCGGAGCGTGGGCGAGCTGGGTGCTCGGCAACCATGACCAACCGCGCTTCGCGTCGGCCTCGCGCGCCGGGCGCGATCAGGCGAGGGTCGGCATGCTGGCGCTGCTGACGCTGCGCGGGACGCCAACGATCTATTACGGCGACGAGATCGGCATGGTGGACGTGCCGGTGGCGACCGCCGACGCGCGCGATCCGCTCGAGCACCGCGAGCCCGGGCGCGGGCGAGACCCGGAGCGCTCGCCCATGCAGTGGGACAGCTCCCCCAACGCGGGATTCTGCCCGCCAGACGTCGAGCCCTGGCTCCCGCTGGCGGCCGATGCACCGAGCGTCAACGTGGCCGGGCAGGCCGAGGATCCCGATTCACTCCTCACCCTGACGCGGCGCCTCATCCAGGTGCGTCGCGAGCACCCGGTGCTCCACCGCGGGGACTTTGAGCCGTTCGGTCCGACGCCGGACGGCAGCTACGCGTTCCGCCGCCGCTCACCCGCCGGACGGCTGGTCGTGGCGCTCAACCTGAGCGACACGCCGGTCACGATCCCCTCCGAGGGCGCGGGCCAGGTCCTCATCGGCACGCATCGTGATCGCGACGGCTCGTTGGTCGACGGCCCGCTCCAGCTGCGTGCGAACGAGGCAGTGGTCGTCGAGGAGCGCTAACCGGCCGCAGCACATCCCGGCTGGCGATGGCGAGCATCAGCCGATGCGGATCAGCTTCTTGTTCGTGAACTCGTCGGCGCCGAAGCGGCCGAGTTCGCGGCCAGAGCCCGAGCGCTTGATGCCGCCGAACGGCAGCTCCGCGCCATCGGCCAGGACGACGTTCACGAACACCATGCCGGCCTCGATCGCATCGGCGACGCGCATGGCCTGGTCGTTGTCGGTGGTGTAGACGTACGAGCCCAGGCCGTACGGGATGTCGTTCGCGATGCGCACCGCATCGGCTTCGTCCCTGGCGCGGTACACCTGCGCCACCGGTCCGAAGAACTCCTCCTTCGAGGCGGGATTGTCGGCCGTGAGATCGGTCAGCACGGTTGTCGGGAAGAAGGCGCCGTTGCGCGTCCCCCCGTGGACCAGCTTCGCACCGTGGTCCACGGCGCGCTTCACCTGGTCGTCGAGAATCTCGGCGGCCTTCAGCGAGGAGAGCGGGCCGAGCGCCGCGTCCTCCGAGGTCGGGTCGGTGGCCTCGATCTCGGCCAGCTTGGCGGTGAACTTCTCCAGGAACGGCTCGTACAGCTCGTCGGCCACGATGAACCGCTTCGCCGCGTTGCAGGACTGGCCGCTGTTGTCGAGCCGGGCGTCGACCGCGTTCTGCACCGTGGCCTCGAGGTCGTTGGTCGAGAGCAGGATGAAGGGATCCGACCCGCCGAGCTCGAGCACGACCTTCTTCAGGTGGCGGCCGGCGATCGCAGCGACCTCCGCCCCTGCCCGCTCCGAGCCAGTGAGCGAGACGCCCTGCACGCGGGGGTCCGCGATGATGCGCTCGATCTGGTGGTGTGCGGCATACAGGTTCACATACGCACCCGGAGGGAAGCCCGCGTCCCGGAACATCTGCTCCATGGCAGCGGCGGACTCGGGGCACTGGCCGGCGTGCTTCAGCAGGATCGTGTTGCCGACGATGAGGTTCGGGCCGGCGAATCGGGCGACCTGGTAGTAGGGGAAGTTCCACGGCATGATGCCGAGGAGCACCCCGAGCGACGCACGGCGAATGACCGCCGATCCCTGGCCGGCGAGGAGCTCGATCGGCTCGTCCTTCAGAAAGTCCGGCGAATGGTCGGCGTAGTACTCGTAGATATCCGCGGCGAAGTCAACCTCGGAGAGCGCCTGCGCGATCGGCTTGCCCATCTCGCGCACGATGAGCTCCGCCAGCTCCTGCCGGCGCTCCCGGTGGAGCTCCGCCACCCGGCGGATGAGGGCCGCCCGCTCGTCGACCGCGGTCGACTTCGACCAGCTGCGGTGCGTCTCGTCGGCAGCAGCGATGGCCGCCTCGAGGTCGGCATCGGAGATGGCGTCGTAAGTCCTGACCGTCTCGCCCGTGGCGGGGTTGGTCACGGCATAGCTCATCCTGCGACTCTCCTTGTTAGACGCGAGAACCGGGGAGCCGGTCTCGGCGGTGAACATCGGTACCGTCGATCCTAGCCGGATCCGCGACGAATTCCACATCCATCAGCTGGCCGGTTCATCGGAATCCGCCGATCAGCGCCGGACGGGCACGAATCCCCCATCGGCCACGCGCGCCATGACGAACAGCAGGTCGGCCAGGCGGTTGAGATAAGGCACGACCTGCGACTCTGGCAGCTCCCCGGCCTCGGACAGCGCCACCGACCGACGCTCCGCGCGGCGGACGGTCGTGCGGGCAAGGTCGAGCGCGGCACCGGCTGCCGACTCGCCCGGGATGACGAACTCCTTGGGTTGCTCGACGAGCTCCTCGAGCGAGTCGATCTCCGCCTCGAGCGCGGCGACCATGTCCGCCGTCACCCGCGACACGCCGTCGGTCAGCCGCTCGCGCCGGTCGGCATGCGTGGCGAGCTCGGCGCCGACCACGAACAGCTCGCGCTGGAGGCGGAGGATGAGATCGGCGAGCCGCGCTTCGGTTCGATCGGTTTCGGAGCCGATGGCGGCCCGCGCAAGCCCCAGCGCCGAGACGGCCTCATCGGTCGTGCCGTATGCATCGGCGCGCAGGTCGGCCTTGCTGATGCGATCACCGCCGAACAGCAGGCCGGTGGTCCCGGTGTCGCCCTTGCGCGTGTAGATCCGCATGCCGGCCATGCTAGCCGTCTGTCGGTCGGCTGGCAGGCGTCGTGCATCGGGCCAGGACATGACCGATGAGAGCGAGCGCCGGCCCCGTGCGCTGGTGGTCAACGACACCCAGGAGATCCTCGAGCTGTTCCAGGAGATCCTCGAGGGCATCGGATTCGAGTGTGTGCTGATGAGCTACGCGCCGCGCGAGCTGGACCGCGTCCGTGAAGCGAAGCCGGACATCATCATCCTCGACTTCCTGATGGGCGACCGCGAGCTGCTCGGCTGGCAGCTGCTCCAGAAGCTGAAGATGGACCGAACGCTCGACTCGATCCCGATCGTCGTCTGCACCGGTGCGGTCAAGGCGGTACAAGAGCAGCAGGGCTACCTGACCGAGCAGGGAGTGATGGTCGTCCTCAAGCCGTTCAATGTCGACCAGCTCGAGGACGCGGTGCGGAGCGCGATGAGGCAGCGCACGACGGCCCGAGAGATCGTCGAGGAGGCGAGGGCTTAGAAGAGCCCCGGCGGCGGCTCCCAGCGCTCGGCCAGGAGCGTGACCTTGACGGGCGGTCCGACGACGTCCTCGGCCTTGGTCTTCACGTCCTGAATCAGCTCACCGGCCCACGGGCAGAACGGCGTCGTGAGCACCATCTTGATCTCGGTCGGCGCTCCGTCAGCCCCGATCTCGACCGCCTTGATGAGGTCGAGATCCACGATGCTCATCCCGATCTCCGGATCGTAGATGTCGTAGAGCGCAGTCATCACCTCGTCGACCTTGCCGAGATTCGAATCGATCGTCATGCGTCAAGGATACCCCGATGCGGGACAGCGCGATCCGCCGGCTACAGGAGCGCGGTGTCGAACACCGGGTGCGGCGCGGGAACGATGGGTCGGACGCGCTGATAGCCCTCGAAGATCGGGTCGCCGGAATCGATGGCCGCGCGCAGCGCGGCGATCTGCTCCGCGGTATCGGTCTGGCTGGCGTGGCACTCCAGCGCGGCCAGCTTGCGGTCCGCGAAGCCGGTGATCTCGATCCGATGTGTCGCCGCCTGCTCCTCCGGCGACAGGTCGTACAGGTTGGCGCCGGGATCGAAGATCGGGCTGATGACGTACACCGCGTTCGGCGCGATCCCCGACTCCGCCAACCGCTCGACGGCCCAGCGCGTGGCGCTGCCGATGACGATGTGGTCGGGATGCCCGGTGACCCCGTGCGGGCCGAAGGTGATGACGGCCGATGGACGCCGTTCTGCGAGCCAGGCGGCGATCTCCTCGACGAGGACGTCGAAGGGCTGGTCCGCGATGCCGCCGTCGGCGTAGCCGTCGAGCAGCGACACCTCGTCGAGGCCGATGGTTCGAGCCGCGCAGATGAGCTCGGCCTCGCGCGTGTCGCCGAAGGACTGGTCGGGCATGCCATCCGGCGTCCCAGCCTCGCCCCGCGTCGCCACGAGCAGGCGCGTCGTGGCTCCGGCGGCATGCGCCACGGCCAGTGACCCCGCACAGGCGAAGCTCTCGTCATCGGGGTGCGCCAGGACGGCCGCAAGGCCGCCCGGCGCGATCGGGTAGCTCATCGGTCCTCCTCGGCTGCTGGATCGCGCGGATCGTCGGAGAGCAGGGGCGTGCCCTGGCGCTCCACGGAGGCCCTCATCGTACGCAGGACGGCGAGCTTCGCGCTCGCTACCTCCGCGATGAACCGGCGCGTGCCGGCGTCGTCAAGCAGTGAGCCAGGCGGCGCGCTGTCGCGCCCGACGTTGAGCCAGGCAAGGTGATATCGGTCCATCCGGCCCCAGACGGCCTCGAGCAGCCGATCCGACTCCAGGAGCCAGGCGCGGAAGGCGTCCCACCCGGGGTCCTCAAGGATGGCGTCGCCGGTGGCGATGAGCTGGTCGGTCGCCGACAGGAACGAGCGCCGCGACATGACGGACGCTCGGCGATCGCTCACGGGGCTCGAGTATAGGCCGCCAGGGATACCGACCTCGTTCGTACCATTGTCCGAGACGCCGGGCCAGCGCCAGACTCGCGCGCATGGACCGATCCGCGACGGTGCACGGCGCCAAGATCGCCCTCACCGTGGTCGCCGCCGCGCTGCCCTTTGCCGTCGTCGCCGGCCTGTGGAGCGCGCCGGCGATCCCCCTCGAGCGAGTCGGGCCGAGCTGGGTGGTGCCCGCCGGGCTCGCGCTGCTCGCGGCGGCGGCTGCAGCGGCCACGATCCTGTGGCTCGCCCGCGGAATGGGGAGCGGGCTGCTCACCGATGTCCTCCTCGCGGCCGCCTCCGCGTCGCTGGCCGGCGCGGCGGTCACGGCCCTTGCATCCGGGGCAAGCATGACCGCGCCGGTGGCCGCCACGGCGGCGCTGCTGGCCGTCGGCCTGGCCATCGAAGACGTCCGGTTGCCGCGGCGCGGCATGGCAATCGCGGCGGCAGCGGGAGGCTTCGTCGTCGCCGAGGCCAGCGTGCTGGTCGAGGTGCTGCCGCCGACGGCGAGCGCGGTCGCGGCAGCGCGGCCAGGACTCCTGCTCGTCGCCCTGGGACTCGCCGCGGCGGCGGCCGTGACGAGGTCCGCGCGCGGGGGTGCGGTCGCATGGCTGGTCGGGCTGGGTACCGCGGGCCTTCTGGCCGACCGAGGTGGATCGGCCGAGTCGATGGTCGCGCTCGCTGCGCTGCTCGGCAGCCAGCTGCTCGCAGCACGCGGCGCCCTCGAGCAGCGTTCCGACGTCGTCGAATCGTCCGACGTCTCCCTCCCCGACCTTGCCTTGCAGCTCCCGGACGCGATCCTCCGCTTCGACGGTCACCTGCGGCTGCGCGATTGGAACGCCGCGGCAACGAGCCTCCTCGGGCTCGACGCCGACGCCACCGGCACCCGCATGGAGGATCTGCTCGGCATCCCGCTCAGCGACCTGCCGGCGCTCGAGGCGACCGCCATCTCACACACGGTGGTCGGCGGGCTCGAGGTCGTGATGCACCGCTCCGGGCTCGGCGTCACGGCCGTCATCCGCGACCCCGGCGCCGCGCCCGAGGCGGAGCGGCTCGCGACCGAGCTGCGCTCGACCATCGAAGAGCTCCTGCGCGCGCGCCGCACGATCGACCTTCAGCGCGGTGAGCTGGAGCGGTCGGCGACAGTCGACCCGCTGACGGGCGTCGCCAGTCGCGGCGCGATCCTGGAGCGCCTGCGGCTCGAGGTCGCACAGGCGCGCCGCTATCGGCACCCGCTGGCCGTCGTGCTGCTCGACATCGACGGCTTCGGAACGATCAATCGCATCCATGGCATCGGCGGCGGAGATGCGGTGCTGCGAGAGGTGGCGCTCCGCATCCGGCTGCGGGTGCGCGAGGCCGATGCGCTCGGCCGCGCCGGGAGCGATGGCTTCCTGGCGACGTTGCCGCACACGGACGAGGCCGGAGCGGCGACCTTTGCCGACGCCCTGCGCCACCGACTGGCACTGCGGCCCATCGCAATCGGCGACTCCACGCTGTCGGTGACGGTCAGCATCGGCGTGGCCACCATGCGCCCGGGCGAGGACCTCGACGTCGACGGGCTGCTGGCACGGGTGCAGGAGGCGCTCGACAGCGCGCGCAGCACCGGTGGCGACCGCATCGCGCTGGACCGGCTGCACGGTCTCGCGCGCCTCGCCGACCCCCACGACAGCGATCCGTCCGGCGACGTCGACGGGCTCGGCAGCTGAACGCTTGTCATACGCCGGTCAGGCCTGCTGCGCGCCAAATTGAGCACGGAGCGTGGACAGACTTATCCACCTTCGTCATACAATGTGTGGGCAGGATCTGTGGACAACTCCGTAGCCATGCCGGCCATCGGCTGGCACCCTTGAGGCCCTCATGCCGTCGAGCTCCTCCGCCCTCTCCGCCAAGCTGATCTTCCCGACCAAGGAAATCGTGGAGGAGTACTACCTGCCGATCATCTACACCGCCTGCCGTACCTGTTACAGCGAGCAGGTGCCGGATCAGATCTGGGACAAGGCGGTCAGCCGGCAGGTGGCCGACGAGAAGCAGCAGAACCTGGTTCGCAAGGTCATGGAATCGGGGCACGGCTCGACCATCGAGCACGTGAACTTCACCTTCGCCATCAGCGGGGTGACGAGAACGCTCAGCCACCAGCTGGTGCGCCATCGGGCCGGCACGGCCTTCGACCAGCAGAGCCAGCGCTACGTCAGCTTCAAGAAGCGCGACAACTACACGATCCCCGACACCATCGGCAACGGCGATCTGCCCGACGACCTCGCCGGCCGATTCCAGCGGGCGATCGACGACAACCTGGAGCTCTACGGACAGCTGCTCCAGGCCGAGGTCCCCGCCGAGGACGCGCGCTTCATCTTCCCGAACGCGATGCAGACGAACCTCATCATGACGGTCAACCTGCGCCAGCTGATCCACATGTCCGGGCTCCGCCTCTGCACCATGGCCCAGTGGGAGATCCGGCAGCTGTTCAAACAGATCAGGCACGAGGTCTTCCGCGTCAGCCCGTTCTTCGGCAGCTTCCTGGTGCCGAAGTGCGTGCCGCTGGGGTACTGCGACGAGATGGGCAACCGCGACGAGCACTGCCGCATCAAGCCGCACCATGACACCGTGATGGCGGTATGGGAGGCGTACCGCGGCGGGTCGCTCGAAGAGGTCGACGGGCCCGTCGTGCCGGAGTCGAGCCCGTTCCGGCCGAAGCCGCGACGCGTGCCGCTCCCGGTCGCCGACGGACAGGTTCGGCCGGCCGTCGCCGAGCCGGTAGGTGCCCCGCTGGGGCAGGCAGGGGACTCCGACCGAGTCTGACGCGCGCTACCCTCCGTCGATGCAGGGCCGCCACAGCCGATGACGCACGAGGGCCAGCGGCCGGGCGACCGGCGCGTCCGCGTCGAGCGGACCCGGCCGCAGGAGTTTCAGCTCCGGGCTCCACGCCGGGTGCGTCGACCTCCGTCGGCGGCGACCTCGCTGCTCTTCGTCTTCGTCATCCTCATCACCGCCGGCACGGCACTGCTGATGCTGCCGGTGGCAACCGCCACCGGCCAGTCGACGCGTTTCGTCGACGCGCTCTTCACGGCGACGAGTGCGGCGTGTGTCACCGGCCTCGTGGTGGTCGACACCGCGACGCACTGGAGCCCCTTCGGCCAGGTCGTCATCCTGCTGCTCATCCAGGCCGGTGGCTTCGGGATCATGGCCGGCTCCACGCTGCTGCTCCAGCTCTTCCTCGGCCGGCGCACGACACTGCGCGATCGGATCCTCGTCCAGGAGTCGCTCGGCGGGCTGCAGCTCGGCGCGGTGAGCACCCTGTTGAAGCGAATCGCGATCTTCACGCTGGTCGTCGAGGGCATCGGCGCGCTCGTGCTCTCGATCGCATTCATGTCCGGTCCGGAGGCCGGGCCGCCCGGAGATCC
>JAICRD010000041.1 GCA_025937535.1 Chloroflexota bacterium
CGCGCTGCGGCTCGTGGTCGCGCATCTCGGCTCGGGGTGCTCGGTCACCGCCGTGGACGGCGGCCGTTCGGCCTGGACCAGCATGGGCTATACCCCCTTCGAGGGACCGATGATGGGGACGCGCTCGGGATCCGTGGACCCGGGAATCCTCATCCGGCTGATGCACGTCGGCGTCTCTGGCGACGACATTGCCGATGGCCTGGCCCACCGGTCCGGACTCCTGGCGATTGCCGGCACGAGCGATGCCCTCGAGATCGCGCTTCGGGCCGAGAGCGGGGATGCGGCCGCCCGTCTGGCGCTGGCGATGTTCGGCCGGCAGGTGGCGGCGAGCATCGCGACGGCAGCGACGGCGTTGCCCGGACTGGATGCGCTGGTCTTCACCGGTGGCATCGGCGAGCACTCGGCCGTCTTCCGCGGCGCGATCCTCGCTCGCCTCGGCACCCTCGGGTTCCCCGCATCGGATGCCGCCAGTGACGGCGACGCCGTCCTGACATCAGGCCCGCCCGCGGTCCTCGTCGTGGAAGCGCGCGAGGACGTCGTGATCGCCCGCGAGGTGCACGTTCTGCTGCATCCGATGGCGGAATCGAGCTGACGATCCGACCATCCCGGCCGTGACGCGCCACTGCTGGTAGGGTGGGTCGAAGAGGAGGTCCGGTGAAGGTGAGCCAGGAGAGCCAGCGTCGTCCCCCGCGGGAGCGCTTCGTCGGCACCGAGCACCTGTTCGATCTCGACGCCGAGAGCGAGCGGCTGAGGACCGAGGGCGGGGAACGCGACGGCCATCGGCAGATCACACTGTTCCGTGGCGGCGGCGTCTCGATCGTGCTCTTCGACTTCGAGCCCGGTGGCTGGCTGAAGGATCACGCGGCGGACGGCTACGTCACTGTCCATGTGCTCAGTGGCGAGCTTCGCATGACAACGGCCGGCAACGAGTACCGCATGCCGAGCGGCTCGCTGCTGGTCCTGAGGCCAGGCGTGAGGCACGACGTCCGAGCCGAGCTGGCGAGCCAGATGCTGCTCACCGTCCGGCTCGACCCGGCCCAGGACGACCGCCCCTGACCAGGGGCCCCGCACCAGGTCTCGGCCACGAACCCCAAGGAAGGAATGAGATTGAGCGATACAGCCCGGGATGATTGGGATCCAAGGGATCCAGCTGTGCTCGTGGACCAGCGCCAGGCCTACGACAGGATGCGCGAGACCTGTCCCGTGGCCCATAGCGAATTCATGGGTTGGTCCCTCTTCCGCCACGGCGACATCGTGAGGGTGCTCGAGGATCCAGCCACGTACAGCAGCGCGTCGAGGCATCCGGCCATTCCGAGCGGGATCGACCCGCCAGCGCACGCGGGCTTTCGAACAGCGCTGGCACCCCACTTCACGGAGGCGGTCATGGCGGCGCTCGAGCCCCGCAGCCGCCGGATCGCGGTCGAGCTCATGGAGCCGATCCTCCGCGATGGCGGGGCCGAGATGATGGAGGCGTTTGCGACGCCCTTCACGCTGCGAACGCTGTGCGCCTCCCTGGGCTGGCGGG
This sequence comes from Chloroflexota bacterium, assembly GCA_025937535.1. Lineage (GTDB taxonomy): Bacteria > Chloroflexota > Limnocylindria > QHBO01 > QHBO01 > JACDBZ01. Next base: position 1,526 of record JAICRD010000041.1, read on the forward strand.
AAGAGCAATGGGAGTGCCTCGGGGGCTGGACGCACGGCAACCAGCAGGCGGCCTTCAGCCGGGATCCCGCGGCGGGACGGGCGTTGGCCAAGCTGCTCTCCGAGCATGTCAAGGCCAACCTTGACGAACATCGGTCCTCGCCCTCCGACGACGTGACGTGTGCCCTGCTGGCAACCTCGGTCGACGGCGCGCTCCTCGACGACGACCAGATCGTCAGCGTGCTGCGCAACTGGGTGGCTGGCGAGGGAACGGTGGCGGGAGGCATCAGCCTGCTCGTCCTGTACCTGGCGCAGCATGCCGAGCTCCAAAAGGCCCTGCGCGACGATCCGTCGCTGATCCCCGCTGCGGTCGAGGAGATCCTGCGCGTCGACGATCCGCTGGTCGCGAACCGTCGGACCACGACCCGTGAGGTCGAGATCGGCGGCCGCACGATCCCGGCAGGCGCCTCACTCAGCCTGATGTGGATCGCCGCCAACCGGGACCCGCGCGCCTTCGAGAGCGCCGACGAGGTCCATCTCGACCGAGGCACGGACGACGGCCTGGTCTGGGGCCGAGGCATCCACCTCTGCCTTGGCGCGCCTATGGCGCGGCTCGAGATGCGCATCGCGCTCGAGGAGCTGCTGTCGCGCACCACGACCTTCTCGGTCGGTGGCGAGGTGCGCCGCTCGGTCTATCCCAGCGACGGCCTCGCCGCCTTCAGGCTCTCTGTCGAGCCCAGCCGGATGACCGCAACCTAATCGCTCAGTGGCCGCCGTCGACGGGCTCACCGCCGGTGCCGGCCTGGAAGAGCCCAAGCGCGCCGCGGTCGACCATGTTGAAGGCGTGCGTCACGATCGGATAGAGACCGTCCTCGGCGAAGCTCATCTCGATGATGGCGCCCTGTGCCGGCGCCAGGTCGACCGCCTGCGAGCCCCAGTTGCCCTCGTTGCCGCGCTCGAGATGGACGCCCTCCTTGATGACCTCGTCGAAGATCGTCCCGACCACGTGGAAGCTCGAGTCGATGTTCGGGCCGGCGTTGAGCACAAAGACGCGCACGGTCTCGCCGACCGGCACCTCGATCGGATGTTCGGCGTACTGGTCGGCGACGCCGTTGAAGGACACGATGTCCGGCTGCGGCGCAGCGGCCGATGCCTCCTCCAGGCTGACGAACCCGGCCTGCTCGACGACGTACCACTCGTTCTGGACCAACGCGAACTCGTTGTCGACCGGCTCCAGGCCGCTGGCCGGCTCGACGATGACCATGCCGAACATCCCTGACGCGATGTGGTGGAGCGTGGGCGTCGTCCCGCAGTGGTACATGTACACGCCCGCGTGCGTGGCGGTGTACTCGTAGATCAGGTCCTCACCCGGATTGATCGATCGCATCTCGTCGTTCCAGGCCACCATCGAGGAGTGGAAATCGATCGAGTGCGGCAGCTTGTTCGTGTCGGGATTCACCAGGTGCACGCGCACCGTGTCGCCGACCTTCACCCGCATGACCGGCGCCGGTACCGTGTCGCCGAACGTCCACACGATCTGGACGATGCCGGGCGCAACCGTCATCTCGCGCTCGGTGATCACCAGCTCGATCTCGTGCGTGTCGCCCTCCATGATCGGCGGCGCGGCCGGGTCATGGAGCACGTACTCCGGCGCGTCGGGATCCGGCTCGACCTCGGCGTTCTGGCCGGGCACGAAGCCGGAGCCCGAGTGGCCGACGCGGTCCGGGTTGCCGCCCGCCACGGTGATCGCGCCGGTCATGCCGGCGTCGGCGTGACCGGGAACCGAGCAGATGTAGCCGAGACCCTCCTCGGGCACCACGATCTCGCCGGTCCCCGACTCGCCGGGATTCGCCTCCACCACGGTGCCGTCGGCGAAGGTGATGTCATGGAAGACGGCTCCGTCGTTCGTGAAGGTCACGGCATAGCGCCCGGGCGCGTCGACCTCGACGCTGGTGGGCTCGAAGCCGAGGTCGAAGGCGTGGAACTCAAGCTCCCCGAGAACCTCGTCGGACGCCGCCGCCGTGGATGGCTCTGCACTGGCGGTGGCGCCGGGCGTGCCGCTCTCGGCCGGTCCCGGCGCGGAGCCAGTCCCGCCGCGGTCATTGCCGCCGAGGACGATCGCGCCCAGCAGAAGGGGCGCTGCGAAGAGTGCGGCGCCGCCGCAGAAGGCAAGGAACATGACCAGGGGCTTGGGCAGGACCACCGTTCGACTCCTCAGTGCGCGTCAACTGTCGGAGACCGCGGACCCGGCCATCTGTCCCCCGCCGACGCGACCATCGGCTCTACACGCCGGGGGGTGAGGGTCGGATGCTGCGCCCATACTCGCACTGGACCGCTCGACCATGAAGCTGCTTCTCGCGGCGTTCCTTGCCGCGCACGCGTTCATCCACATCTCGTACGTGACGCCGGCACCGGCCCGTACCGCAGGCGGCCCGGAGTGGCCGTTCGAGATGGCGAAGTCGTGGGCGGTCACTGCCCTCGGCATCGACCCCGCCCTCGTCCGCGCGCTCGGCACGGCGCTCGTCATCGTGACCATCGCGCTGCTCGTCGCGGCCGCCCTCGCGACGGCTGGCTGGATCGTGCCGGCCGCCTGGTGGCCGAGCCTCGTCGTCGGTGGCGCGATTGCATCGGCCCTCACCCTGGCGGTGTTCTTCCATCCGTGGATCCTGCTCGGCTTTGCGATCGACGCCGCGCTGCTGTGGGCGGTACTGGTCGCCGACTGGCTGCCGGTGTCGCCATGACCGCCGTCGTCGCCGCGCCGCCGATCGCGCCGGACGAATGGATCGTCTGCTGTGGCGAGCAGCGCGCCGTCACGAACGGACGGGTGGCATGCCCGGCCCTCGACGGCCGCAGCATCGGCGTCGAGGCCTGCGCCGATTGCCGCATGCTCAGCTGGCGGACGGACGAGCGCGAGCGATCAACGCGCTGTTCGACCGAACGCGGAACCCAGAGGTAGGCTGGAGCCATGAACCCCGAAACGCAACGAACCCAGGAATTTCAGCTCAACGGCGACGAGGTGGTCGCCAAGGTCAAGGAGCTCATCCACGAGGGCAATATCCGGCGAATCACCATCAAGAACGAGGATGGCCGGACGATGCTGGAGGTCCCGCTCACCCTCGGGCTGATCGGGGCGGCGCTACTGCCCGTGTTCGCGGCCATCGGCGCCGCGGCCGCCCTGGCGACCAGGTGCACGATCGTGGTCGAGCGCGACGTGCCGCCCACCACCGGCGATGGAGACGCGGCCTAGCCTTCAGGGAATTCCTGGCCCGCGTTGCCCGGTCCGCAACTATCGGCCAACGTGCCGTCGAGGGCTCTCGCCTCGCGGCCATGCGTTCCTGACGCGGCAAACAGCAGCCATCGAGGCGGTTGGAAACCCGCCTTCTGTTGCAGCCGCTGCAAAGGCGCGCAGGCGCGGATAACCGATAGTTGCCGCGACGGCAACGACCTATCGAGCCGCGCTACCCGGCGTTCTGCCAGAGCACGAGCTCGCTGCCGTCGCGATCGGTGATGAACGCCCACGAGCCGATGCCCGGTGCGGTTCGCACGTCCGACGTGAGCATGCCGCCCCGCCGTCGGGCCACGGCAAGGGCCGCCTGGAGGTCAGCGACCAGCCGCGCTCCGGGCACCGCGCCGGGTGCGGGGGCAGCGAACACGTCGCTCAGTCGGGCTGTGCGTGCCATCGTTGGGACCTCCATGTGCCGATCGTGCCGTCAGCAAAGGAGACTCCCAGGAGCGTCGTGATTCATCGGTCAATCGGCCGAGGCTCGACGCGGCAATCAGTCCCAGGCGGCGCGCCAGACCCTCCAGAGGGCGTCGGGGTCCGAGAGTGGATCACCGTGGACCAGGAAGAAGTCGGCCGGTCCGCCCTCGCGAATGCGGCCCGCGTCAGCCTCGCCGATAAGCTCGCCGCCGTGCCAGGTTGCCGCGGCCAGCGCGTCGGCCGGCTCGATGCCGGCCGCTACCAGGCTCGTCACCTCCCAGGCGAGCTGATTGGCGCGCAGCGACCCGCCGCCGAAGTCGCTGCCCGTGGCGATCGCGACGCCCGCTTCGTGCGCCAGGCGCACCGATGCCTCCGCCTGCTCCAGCCGGGCGTGGATCGTTCGCGAGCCGTCCTCGGTCGCGAAGCGCTCGATGGTGGTCGTGTCGCCGAAGCTGAGCCAGGAGCGCATGACCGCCAGGGTGCTGACGAGCGTCGTGCCGCGCTGTGCCATCTCTGCGGCCGTGTCGGCGTCGAGGTCGAAGCCGTGCTCGACGGAGGCGACGCCGCCGCGGACCGCCTCGCGGGCTCCGTTCAGCCGGCCCGAGTGCGCCGCGACCCGCGCACCACGGGCATGCGCGGCCTCCACCAGCGCGCCGACCTCCGACGCGGTCCACGGGGAGACGTCGACATCGGGGCCGTCCATGTAGAGCTTGATGAGATCCGCGCCGTCGTCCAGCTGCCGGTGCGCGGCGGCGAGGAGCTCGTCCGCCGTCTCGCACTGAATCGACGAGTCCATCGGTGCGACGCCGCGCTTGAAGAGCCACGAGCCGGCGGCGCGCAGATAGGGCCGGTCATGGCGGCCTGCCCAACGATCACGGACCCCCAGTGCCAGGGCGCGCTCGCGACCATCGACCGGATCGGTGGCCATCGGCGATCCGACGTCGCGCATCCAGCGCACGCCCGCCGCCAGGCCGATGCGCCCGTTGTGCTCCGCGACCTCGAGCAGCCGCTCAGGCGGGTCGTTGAAGCGTTCGATCCAGTGCGCTCCGCCCGGGCCGGTGACATGGCTGTGGCAGTCCACCAGCCCCGGGACGAAGGTCGCGCCGCTGCAGTCGAGCATCTCGGCGTCGCCCGGATCGCCCTCGCCGCCGGTGGGACGGATCCAGGCAATGCGTCCGTCGCGCACCAGGATGCTGACGTCGCGCTCGACGGCGGGGGCGTGACCATCGGCCAGGGCGCCGCCTCGGTACAGGGTCGAGCGAGTCACGCGGCCCTGCCGATCCGCCCGAGATGCGTGTCGCGGAAGTCGGTCGGGAGCTTCAGCCCGTAACCGAGCGCGCGATCCATGCCGACGTGCGCGACCAGCACGGCACCGATCTGCGCGACGAGGCCGCCGACGAGATACCAGCCGGCCAGGAGCAGCGCAACGGCGAGCACCAGGTTGTGCACGGCGTTATAGGTGACCGCGCCGAGCCGCGGGCCGCCGGCGTATCCGATCATCGAGAGGTCCGGTGCCAGCAACAGCGGGATGAGCCACAGCGGATGACCGCCGAGCGCCAGGTACGCCACGGTCCCGCCAACGAACAGGGCAACGGCCTCGGCGCGCAGGATGAGGTCCGTTCCTGGCATCACCGCACGCGGACTGATCCGACGCCGCCCTGGATATGGATCTCGGCTCGGTGCGTCGCGCCTTCGTAGTCCGGCGATGCCCAGCCATCGGCCGTGCGCGGGAAGCGGCCCTCGTCGACGTTGGTGGATCCGAGGCCCATCTGGGATCGAATGCGAGCAGCGACGCCCGTCGGGACCTCGATGCTCACCTGGGCGGCACCCGCCTCGACGCGCACGTCGCACTCCGCCACGGAGGCCGGCAGGACGATGCGGGTATCGCTGGCGCCCGTCTTGACCACGAGCGACGTGACCTGCAGGTCGGCCAGCTCGAGGATCGAGCGCGATGCGCCACCCTCGAGCCGCAGTGCAAGCGGCAGGTCCGGCGCCAGCCCGACCTGCCAATGCAGCGTGTCGCCCATCCAGGGGAACACGCGCGTCACGTCGGCCTCGAGCTCGACCCGGCCGGCGCCCAGGTCGCGGCGCAGGACGCCGCCCTCGAAGGTGCCGTCGACCAGCGTGCCCGGAACACCTCGGCCGACATCCAGCCGTCCGGCGCCGAACTTCAGGGTCACCTCGCCGGAGCTCACGCCGCCGGTCGGGATCGACACCCTCTCCTCGACGCCACGCCCGCGTGGCCACACGGCGCCGATGAGGATCAGCACACCGATGACGATCAGGATCGCGGGCCACCACCGCAGCAGCAGGTCAAGCGCATCGACGTCGGCCAGGCCGGCGAGGTCGACGAAGAGAAGCACCCCCGCCGCGATCATGATGGCGGGCCAGACCAGTGCCCAGACGACCGACCACGCGCCGATGCGCCTGCCGGCCAGCCCGACCAGCGCGCTGGCTCCGGTCCCGACGCCCGCCATGACCAGGAAGAGCGGCCATGCCTGTGACCACGGCAGGCCCATCGCCTGCTGGACCAGGAAGACGGCGCCAACCGAGACCAGCCAGATGCCGCCGATGAGGCTGCCGCGCTGTCCTGGCGTCATTCCCACTTGAACAGCCAGACCGCGACGACGAACGAGATCACGGCCCAGACTCCCATGCCCAGCAGCTGCGGGCCGAGGTCGACCAGCGCGGCACCCTCGTTCATCACGCCGCGCAGCGCCTCGTTGACATAGGTGAGCGGCATGAATCCGGTGATGCTGCGCAGGACGTCAGGCATCGCCTCACGCGGGAAGAATACGCCCGACAGAAAGAGCATCGGCAGGCTCACCAGGTTCGCCACGGGGGCCGCCTGGTCCTCGTTCTTGGCCCAGCCGGCGATCCCGAACCCCATCGCCAGGAAGATCAGCAGCGCCAGGCCGATGATGACGGCGAGCACCAGCCACGAGCCGAACATCTGGAGCCCGAACCAGATGCCGATACCCACCCGGATCGCGACCTGGAGATAGCCGAGCACGACGCGGCTGGCAACCTGCGCCGACAGGAAGTAGGCAGGCGGCGTGGGCGTGGCGAACAGCCGTCGCAGCGCGCCGGTGCGCTTGAGCTGGACGAAGCCAAAGGCCACGCCGAAGAGGCCCAGCTGCATGACGGTCATGCCGACGATGCCCGGCACCAGGAAGTCGATGTAGCCAAGGTCGCGCGACTCGACCGACTCGAACGTCACCGGTGGCGTCAGCGCGGGCACACTCGGCATCGAGCCAGGAGACGCGCTGAGCATGGCGCCGGCGACCGCCTGCTGAAGGAGGCCTTGGCCGACCTGCGCCTGGGATGGATCGGCGCTGGAGGCGTACGCGACGAGGCCCGTCTCGCCCGTCGGCGACGACTGGTAGCCCGACGGAATGACGAGCACGAAGCCGCGGTCTCCCTTCTCGAGCGCCGCCAGCTCGTCGTCCCGAGTGCCCTCGGTGATCTCGAGGTAGTCGTACTCGTCGAGTCCGTCGACGAGCGCGGCGCTCGCATCGGTCCTGGCCTCGTCGACGACGCCCAGTGATACCGAGGTCGACCCCTCGAAATTGAGCACGCCGAAGATGAGCATGATCACCAGCGGCAGGAAGAGGCTGAAGAAGAGCGCCAGTCGGTTGCGGACGAACATCTTCACGCTGGCCATGAAGAGCGCCCACCAGAGGCCGATACGGACCGCCATCGGTCAGTCGTCCTCCCGCAGGTCGTGGCCGGTGAGGTCGATGAAGACGTCCTCCAGGTTCGCGAGTCGCTCGACGCGCGCCTTGCGGAACCCGCGCCCGATGAGCTGGTCGACCAGCGCCTGCGGCGTGTCGAGCGCGATGATGCGGCCGCCATCCATGATCGCGACGCGGTCGCAGAGCTCCTCGGCCTCCTCCATGTAGTGCGTGGTGAGGACCACCGTGTGGCCCCGGTCGCGCAGCGTGCGCACCAGCGCCCACAGGTGCCGTCGCGCCTGCGGGTCGAGGCCGGTGGTCGGCTCATCCAGGAACAGGACCCGCGGCTGGTTGACCAGCGCCGAGGCAATGCTGAAGCGCTGCTTCTGCCCGCCGGACAGCGTGCGGACCTGGCTCTTCGCCTTCTCGGTCAGCTCGACGTCCGCAAGCAGCGCCATCGGGTCGACCCCGCGCCCGTAGAGGCGGCCGAAGAGATCGAGCAGCTCGACCAGGGTCAGCTCGTCGAAGAAGGCCGATGCCTGGAGCTGGATGCCGATGCGCCGCTTCACCTCGCGGGGATCGGCCGCGACGTCGACGCCGTCGATCACGGCGGTGCCCGAGTCGATCGGACGCATGCCCTCGATCATCTCGAGAGTGGTCGTCTTGCCGGCGCCGTTCGGACCCAGGATGCCGAAGACCTCGCCCTCGGCGACGTCGAAGCTGACGCCATCGACGGCGACGAGGTCACCGTATCGCTTGCGCAGGTCGCGAACGGAGATGATCGCGGTGGCCTGACCGGAGCCCGCGTCGGGGCGCGCAGTGGCTGAAGTCGACATGAAGGCCTCGCTCGGGGGAGGCCAGATTATGCCAGTTTCGGCTCGATAGACTCCGCGGGTGAACTCCCCCGCGCGCCAGGGCTGGCGAAGCCTGCTCGTCGCCTACGGCATCACCTCGACCATCGAGTCGCTCGGCGTGAGCCAGATCTTCGCGTACCTGCCGCTGCGGCTGCGCGAGGTCGGCCTTCCGGAGGCCGAGATCCCGGCCTTCACCGGCATCTTCACCTCGCTCATCTTCGTGTTCGGCATCCTGCTCGTCCCGTTCTGGGGCGTCTGGGCCGACAAGTACAGCCGTCGCGCGGTCATCGTGCGCAGTGCCGTGGTCGAGGCGGTGGTCTTCGCCGGCGTCGCCATCGCCCAGGAGCCGTGGCAGCTGGCGGCCGCGCTACTCCTGACCGGCCTTCAGCTGGGCAACACCGGGGTGATGCTCGCGGCGCTGCGCGACGTCACGCCCCGTGGCCGCATCGGCACCATGACCGCACTGTTCGGGGCGACCAGCCCGATCGGCTTCGCGATCGGGCCGGTCATCGCCGGTCTCATGATCGACGGCCTCGGCCTCACCCTGTCGGACGTCTTCTGGGTCTCTGCCGCGCTGTCCGGCTTGATCGTCGTTGTGCTCCTCATCGGCACCCGCGAGATCCGCCCCGACGTCGTGCCCGCCGGGCGCGTCATGGAGCTGGCGCGCGACGCACTCCTGGGCGTCCTCCGCGATCCGGCCATCCGCCGCCTGTTCGTCATCTTCGGCGTCGCGATTCTCGCCAACCAGATGTACCGGCCATTTCTGCCGCTGCTCGTCGAGGACATCTTCGGGTCCGGCGCCGGGCTCGCCAGCGCCATCGCGCTGGTGACCGGCACGGCGGCACTCGTCGGCGCCGTCGTGTCGCCCGTGTCCGGGCCGATCGGTGATCGCATCGGCTTCCGGCCGGTCCTCGCCGCGTCGCTGATCGGTGGCGGCATCGCGGTGGCCCTGATGCCTCTCGCGCCGGTCGTCGCCTGGCTGGCGCTGCTGGCCGCCATCTACGCCGTGTTCCAGGCGGCGGTGCAGGCGATGATGTTCGGCCTCATCGCCACCGAGGCTGCCCCGGAACGACGCTCGGCGACGCTCAATCTTGTGCTGCTGCCGCTGTACGTGGCCGGCATCATCGGTCCTTCGCTCGGCGCGCTGGTGGCGGCGGGCGTCGGCGTCGAAGGCGTGTTCCCGGCGGCCGGCGTCGTGTTCCTGCTGGGCGGGCTGGGCATCGCCGGCCTCCTTGGCCGGGTCCGGCGCGGACGGGTAGGGTAAATCGCCGGCGCGGCGTCTAGGCTGCTCGCATGCGACGACCGCGCGGCCGCCCACCGCATCCCGACGTCCTCACGCCGACCGAGTGGCAGGTGCTCGACTGGATGCGCCACGGTGTCTCGCGCGCCGAGATCGCCCGGCGCCGCGGGACGTCGGTCGACGCGGTCAAGTACCACCTCGCCAACATCAGCGACAAGCTCGGCGTGCGCGGCCGCGCCCTCCGCGATTGGCCCGGCGTCCCCGTCACCAGCAACCTGTCCACCAGGAGGACCGATTCGTCAATGAGCTCAGCTGCAACGCGCCTCGGCGCCATCGGCCAGGTCTCGCTCTCGATCCGCGATGTCGCACGCGCCGAGCGCTTCTACGGCGAGACGCTCGGGCTGCCGCACGTCTTCACCTTCGGCGACCTCGCGTTCTTCGACGCGGGCGGCGTGCGCCTCTACCTGCACCGCAAGGACGAGGCGGAGTGGAAGCCGTCATCGGTCCTCTACTTCCTGGTTCCCGACATCCACGCGGCCCAGGAGGGGCTGAGTGCCGCGGGCGTGCACTTCACCGGCGCGCCGCACGTGATCTACACCGATGACGACACCGGCGTCGAGGAATGGATGACCTTCTTCGACGACGGCGAGGGCAACACCCTGGCGCTCATGTCCCGCGTCGCGCCGGCCGCCTGACCGACGGATCGGACCTGTTGCCGTCTCGATCTATCGAGCCGGGTTCACACGGGAGCCGCGTGGCGCTGCATCTCCGCGATGAATCGAGTCCGGATGAGCTTGACCCTCGCCTCGACGCGGGCCTTACGTTGCCGGCGCCTCGATACGTCGCGGAATCCACGCGCGCGCGTCGTCTCGCGGGAACTCGCCTCGATTCAACGAGGCACACCCCCACCGATGAGCGATTCGTAGAGGGTCACGGTCTGGCGAGCGATCGACGCCCAGCTGAACGACTCGACGGCACGCCGCCGGCCGGCGCGTCCCATGACCTCGCGGGTGGTCGCATCGGCCATGAGCGCGTTGATGGCCCCGGCCAGGTTGAGCTCGAAACGATCGGGATCGAGCGGCCGCATCGGGTCGTCCGGCGAGAGCTCGACGGGCACCAGCAGGCCGGTCTCGCCGTCGACCACGACCTCGGGGATGCCACCCACGGCCGAGGCAACGACGGGCGTCTCGCAGGCGGCCGCCTCCAGGTTGATGATCCCGAACGGCTCATAGACCGATGGGCAGCAGAACACCGCCGCGTGCGAGTACAGCTGGCGCACCTCCTCGCGGCTGACCATCTCGCCGATCCAGACGACGTTCGGCCGCTCCGCCTGGACCGCGCGCACGCCCTCGGTCATCTCGCGCGCGATCTCGGGCGTGTCCGGTTGCCCGGCGCACAGGACGACGCCGATGCCGGGCGCGAGGTGGTGCAGCGCTCGCACCAGGTGGACGATTCCCTTCTGGCGCGTGATGCGCCCGACGAACAGCACGTAGGGCACCGACGGATCGATGCCGTGGCGCTCCAGCGCATCGGTCGCCGGGTCGGGCCGATAGAAGTCTGCGTCGATGCCGTTGTGGATGACGTGCACCCGGGCCGGGTCGAGGTCGAAGAGGCGAAGCACGTCACCGCGGGTGCCGTTGCTGACCGCCACGACGGCATCGGCTGCCTCGATGGCGGTCCGCTCGACCCACGTGCTGACGTCGTAGCCGCCGCCGAGCTGCTCGCGCTTCCACGGGCGCAGCGGCTCGAGCGAGTGGACCGTGAGGACGAGCGGGATGCCGTACGCCAGCTTGGCCAGCATGCCGGCGAGATGCGTGTACCAGGTGTGGACGTGCACGACGTCGGCGTCGATCGGATCGGCGACCATGGCGAGGTCTCGCGACAGCGCCGC
>JAICRD010000239.1 GCA_025937535.1 Chloroflexota bacterium
ATCTGGGCGCCGACGCGGTGGCAGCCGTATCGGTCGCAGATCGAGGACGCGCCGGAGGCACTCGCCGAACACCTCGCCGACCTGGGCATCTGACGGTGCCGGGGTCATTGATGCGCTTCCGGGCCGCTCGGCCCGCCGTCCGACATACGAGGTGCAACGCCACATGGGAGAAGGGCACCTGCCGGTCCTGGTCGACGAGGTTCTCACCTCGCTGGCCGTGGGTCCCGGCAGCTCCGTGGCTGATTGCACGGTCGGCGGCGGTGGGCACGCCGAGCGGCTCCTGGAGACCACGTCTCCGGATGGCCGCCTGCTTGGCATCGATGCCGATCGGGCGGCCATCGCGGAGGCGGAACGCGTCCTCGCCCGCTTCGGCGACCGCGTCGTCCTGCGCCACGCGAACTTCGAGGCCATCTACGACACCGCCATCGAGTCAGGGCTGGCACCTCTCGACGGCGCGCTCTTCGACCTCGGCCTCAGCAGCTACCAGCTCGCCGACCCGGCTCGGGGATTCAGCTTCGCGGCCGATGCGCCGCCGGACATGAGATTCGATGAAACGAGTGGTGTATCGGCTCTCGAGCTCATTGAGCGCTCCTCGGAGCGAGAGCTCGCCGGAATCCTCGCGACGTTTGGTGAAGAACGCCGTGCAGGCCGCATCGCGAAGGCGATCGTGGCGGCGCGTTCGGAAGGGCGGATCGTGACCGCCGCGGATTTGGCCGATGTCGTCGCCAGGGCCGCCCCGTCGCGTCCCGGAAGCGCCGATGCGGGCCGCATCCACCCGGCCACGCGCACCTTCCAGGCGCTGCGGGTCGCGGTCAACCGCGAGGTCGAGGTGCTGACCGCGGGCCTGGCCGGAGCGCTCGCCGCCCTGAAGCCCGGCGGCCGGATGGCCGTCATCAGCTACCACAGCATCGAGGACCGCATCGTGAAGCGGTTCATCGCGCGCGAGAGCCGCGACTGCATCGAGGAGCCGCTGCCGCCGGTCTGCACCTGTGGCCACCGGGCGCAGCTCCGCGCCGTCACCAAGGGCGTCATCACCCCGGGCCCCGAAGAGGTCCGGCGGAACCGCCGCGCGCGCAGCGCGAAGCTGCGCGTCGCCGAGAAGCTCGCCTGACGCGGGCAGCAGGAGGAGGAGGGTCCATCGCATGAGCAAGGGACGAGCGCGTCACCAGGCCAGCCGGCGCCGGATGTACTCGGCGCGGCAGCGCGACCTGCGCGAGCGGCGAGCACACGCCGCGCGTGAGGAGGCCTATTGGTCGAGCGACCAGGTCGCGGCGTTCGAGATCGAGGAGGGCCTCGACTTCGAGGCGCCGACGAGCTTCGCGATCGGCGAGCGCCGACGGGCGAACGCCGCCTAGTCATGGCAGTCATCGGCGCACGACCTGCCACCGGCCCGTGGTTCCTGCCCGGCCGTCGTGTCAGGCCACGCCCTCGGAGGCGACCGACCGCCGCCCGGCGCGGGCGACGGATCCGGATGTCGACGCGCCTCCCGGCGCGGATCGACGTGCGCCCGTTCCTGGTCGCCATCGCGGTGGCGGCCGCGCTCGCGTTCTTCTACCTCAGCCAGTCGACGCGCGTCGCGGCGACCGGCTACGAGATCGACTCGCTGGAGGCGACCCTCGCCAGGGCGCGGGCCGACCAGCAGCAGCTGATCTGGGCGATCGGGCAGGCCCGCTCACCCGCCGAGATCACCAAACGAGCGCAGTCGAAGCTGCATCTCGTTCCACTCGAGGAGGGCGCGGTCACGTTCGCACCCGCGCCCTCCGCCAGCCAGCCAGCCGATTGACCTAGCCACGCGGCCGATGGCGGCCGCATCGCACCGGAGACGTCAATGCTCGCAAGGACCGACAGTCGTGCCCGCGCACTGGTCCTCCTCATCGTCGCCGCGCTAGCGGCGACGGCGATCGGCGCTCGGCTGATCTGGTGGCAGGTCGCGCAGCAGCCGTGGCTGGCCGAGATGGCGCTCCACCAGCTCGCGCAGCACGAGGAGCTGCCCGCCGAGCGCGGCGAGATCACCGACGTCAACGGCGAGCTGCTCGCGACCTCGGTCGAGCTGCAGTCGGTCTTCGCGACCCCGCCAACCATCGAGGATCCCGGCCTGGCGGCGACCATCCTGGCATCGGTCCTTGAGCTCCCGGTCGAGGACCTTCGCGCCCGTCTCGACAGCACGGATCCGTGGGTGTGGCTCAAGCGTCGCGTCTCGCCCGAGGTGGCGGAGCGTATTCGATCGCTCGACCTCCGCGGCGTCGGGATGCTGCCGGAGACGAAGCGGGTGTACCCGGTCGAGGGCGTGGCGGACGGAACGACGATCGCCGCGCAGCTCATCGGCTTCGTGGATGTCGACGGTCATGGCCGCTACGGGGTGGAGGGCAAGGAGAACGCCATCCTGGCAGGCACCCCGGGCCAGGTCAGTGCGCAGGAGGACGTCATCGGGCGGCGCATCGCCGACTCGGCCACGCTCCTGCGCGACCCCATCGACGGCGCCGATCTGGCCCTCACCATCGACGCCGGC
>JAICRD010000149.1 GCA_025937535.1 Chloroflexota bacterium
GGCGACCGAGGCTCCGACCAGCAGCAACAGGCCACCGAGCCCGAACAGCTCGAAGCCGTGGTGCTCGCCGGCGGCGATCGATCCGGGCAGCACGCCGGCATGCGCCTCCTCTGCCCCGGCGAAGACCTCCTCGAGCCAGGTGTGGATGAGGCCGCCCTCCGGCGGGATGCCGAGAATGAGGCCGGCCAGCACGGTCGGGACCGCCAGGATGGCCAGTGGCGCCACCATCGTGGTCGCGCTCTCATGGACGTGGTGCCAGGCGTCGGCCGGGCCGCGCCACTCGCCCCAGAACGTCATGAAGATCATCCGGAACGTGTAGAAGGCGGTCATGAAGGCGACCACGATGCCGACGACGTAGAGCACGAGGTAGCCGCGGTTGAACGCCTCGGCCAGGATCTCGTCCTTGCTGAAGAAGCCGGCGAAGATCGGGATGCCGGCCAGCGCCAGCGAGCCGATCACCATGGTCCAGTAGGTCCAGCGCATCTTCTCGCGCAGGTTGCCCATGAAGCGCATGTCCTGCTCGCCGCCCGCCCCGTGGATGACCGAGCCGGAGCCCATGAACAGCAGCCCCTTGAAGAAGCCGTGGCTGACGAGGTGGAAGATGGCTGCCACCCACGCCCCGATGCCGAGGGCAAGGAACATGTAGGCCAGCTGGCTGACGGTCGAGTAGGCCAGGACCTTCTTTATGTCGTTCTGGGTGAGCGCTATGGCGGCCGCAAAGATGGCGGTGAAGGCACCAATGATGGCCACCACCCACATGGCGGCCGGCGCCTCGGCGAAGACCGGGTTGGCGCGGGCGACCATGTAGACGCCGGCGTTGACCATGGTCGCGGCGTGGATGAGGGCGCTGACCGGCGTCGGGCCCTCCATCGCGTCGGGCAGCCACACGTGCAGTGGGAACTGGGCGCTCTTGCCCACGGCGCCGGCGAAGAGCAGGAGGGCGATGATCGTGATCGTCCCCTCGTCGAGCGTCCCGATCCGCTCGAACACCTCGTGGAAGCTGAGCGTCCCGAGGTTGACCCAGATCATGATGATGCCGAGGCCGAACCCGACGTCGCCGACGCGGTTGACGACGAAGGCCTTCTTGGCCGCTCCGGATGCGGAGGGCTTCTTGTACCAGAAGCCGATGAGCGCATAGCTGCACAGGCCGACCGCCTCCCAGCCGACGTACAGCATCAGGAAGTTGTCGCCCAGGATCAGCAGCAGCATGCTGAACATGAACAGGTTCAGGTAGGCGAAGAAGCGCCAGAAGCCGCGGTCGCCGTCCATGTAGCCGATCGAGTAGATGTGCACCAGGAAGCCGACGGTGCTCACGACCAGCAGCAGCATGGCGGTCAGCGGGTCGACCAGGAAGCTGATGTTGATCACGAAGTCGCCCGATGCGATCCACTCGTAGATCGTCACCTGGTATTCGTTGCCGCCGAAGATGACGTTGGCGAAGACGACCATGCTGATGAGCCACATCAGCCCCACCAGGCCGGTCGGCACCATCCACGACCGATAGCGGGGGCGTTCTGCGCCCGGCGCGACGTGCCCCGACTGGCCCAGTCCGTCGTTCAGCTGGTCCGGGATGACGCCGGCGGCGCCCTCGGCATTGGAGAGGTCGTCGGCGTGCCCGGCGTGCGGGCTGGTGGCCGCCTGCTCCTCCTCCGACGGCACGGCCCGGAAGGCGGAGTCGTCGACCTCGTCGTGGGCGCCGTGGCCCGCGGCATGGGCATCGTCGTGGTCGTCGTGCTCGCCATGGCCGTGCAGTGGCACGTGGTCGAGCCGCGGCCCGACCAGCACGGCGAACAGGAAGCCGGCGAGGGGCAGCGCGGGAATGAGGGCGATCAGCAGCTCGATGGACATCGGCCTACTCCTTCAGATCGGAGTACTGGTCGACGAGGGCGGTTTGTCGCGTTCGGATGATGGCGATGACCAACCCGAGGCCCACGGTCGCCTCGGCGGCGGCGACGGCCATGATCATGAGGGCGAAGACGGCGCCGGTGTTCGAGTCCGGCGGCAGGAAGGCGTTGAAGGCCACCAGGCTGAGGTTCACCGCATTGAGCATCAGCTCGATGCTGATCAGCATCAGGATCGCGTTGCGCCGCGCCATGAAGCCGAACGCGCCGATGCCGAACAGCAGCGCCGATACGATCAGGTAGCCCTCGATGCCCATCGATCAGTTCGCCCGCTCGTCGTCTTCTGGCCGCCGGGCCAGGAAGATGGCGCCGATGATGGCCACCAGCAGCAGCAGGCTGATGATCTCGAAGGGCAGGGCGTAGGTGGTGAAGACCGCGGTGGCGATCGCGTCGACCGCGGCCTCGGCGGCCTGGGTGGCCATGCCCCAGTCGGTCTGGATGGCGGCCCAGCCGACGAGTCCCATGATCACGACCGAGATGACCAGCGCGACGGGCACCTGGCGGTGGAACGGCGCCGGCAGGTTGGCGTCGCCCGCCTGGGTGAGCATGATCGCGAACAGGATCAGGACGCTGATGGCGCCGAGGTAGATGAGGACCTGCGCGGCCGCCACGATGGGGGCACCGAGCAGCGCGTACATGCCGGCCAGGGACCCGAAGCAGACCATCATCGCCACCGCCGAGTGGATGATGTTGCGTAGGGTGACGACGGCCGCTCCGGCTCCCACGACGCCGACGGCGAGCAGGAAGAAGAGGACGCTGGAGATGTCCAGGGTCGTGGCTCCCTTAGGAAGATTCGAGCGCTCGGAGGCCCGCTCGGGGGCCGCGATCGATTCTAGCGCAGCGGCCGAATCCGTTGCGCGCCGGAGCGAGGCTCCCGTAAGGTAGCGAGCAAGCCGTCCGCCCGACCGCTGACATCCACATTGCGACGGCCATTGGAGGGTAGGAGGACCAGTGAGCGATCCGAGACGGACCACTTCGATCGCCATGCTCATCGTCGTGTTGCTGCTCGCCGCATGCGGCGGGGGCGGCGGAGGCGGTGGAGCGGGCGGCGAAGGATCGGACCTGCCCGATGCGGCGAAGGCCAGCTCGGAAGACCCCGAGGGAACGACCTATGACCTCCAGGAGGGCCGCTACCGGCTGTCGTACCAGGCTCCGGGCTGCGAGGGCGTGGTGATCACCATCACCGGAGCCGACGGGACGGCGGTCTACGACCAGACGCCACGCGGCTTCAGCTCGTTCGTCAACGACGTGCCCGCCGGCACCTACACGATCGCCGTCACCAGCGACTGCGACGAGTGGACCATCGACCTGAACAAGTTCTAGCGCGCGGCGCTGCGGCTACCGGGTCGGGCGCTCCCGGTCGCTCATCTCGAGGATGTCGAGCATCGGCAGGTCGCGCTGGTACTCGCTGAACTCGAACTCGGGGCCGCAGCGCAGCGCGTCGTACGGGCAAGCATCGGCGCAGATGCCGCAGAAGATGCAGCGGCTGATGTCGAGCTGGTAGGTCTCGAGGACGCGCGGTCGGGGCATCAGGGCGCCGACCGGGCAGGTCTCGGCGCATCGGCCGCAGGAGACGCATGGCGTCTCGTTGAGTGACACGTAGTCGGCCGTGGTGACGAGCGAGTCGAGGCCCTTGCCGATGAAGTCGTAGCAGCCGGCGCCGACGATCTCCTTGCACACCTGCGCGCAGCGGCCGCAGTCGATGCAGCGGCTGTAGTCGCGCAGGATGAAGGAGTGCGTCTCGTCGCGGCCGTAGCCGTGGTTGACGCCGACGTACGGGTTGTCCTGGATCGAGCGCTCGTCGATCGCCATGTTGAGCGTCGTCTCGTACTCGATCGCCGCCTCGCGCAGGTCGCAGTGGCCGATCGCCTCGCAGGTGCACTGCAGGCAGCGGCTCGCCTCGGCCATGGCCTGGTCGCCGGTGTAGCCGAACTCGTACTCGTTGAAGTTCGTCTTTCGCTCGTCGGCCTCGAGCTTGCCCATGATGGCGCGGGGCTCCTTCACGTCATCGGTGAAGGGGACGATGGTCAGGAAGTTCGGCTGCGGCTCGGTGACGATGCGGCGGACCTGCGGGTCATCCAGGTCGTGGCCGCGCAGCCAGTAGTCGATGGCGTAGCTGGCGCGCCGACCCTCGCCGATGGCCTCGACCACCGTGGCGGCGCCGGTCCGCACGTCGCCGGAGGCGAAGACCTTCGGGACGTCGGTGCGGAAGATGTGCTCCTCGCTGACCAGCGTGCCGCGGCGGCTGACCTCGAGCCCCGCGCGGATCTCGTCGGGCTCCGACTCGATCCAGGCCAGGTCCGGTCCCTGGCCGATGGCGCCCAGCACGGTGTCGCACTCGACCACGAACTCGGTGCCGGCCATCGGCTCCGGTCGCCGGCGGCCCTTCTCGTCGGGCTCGCCCAGCTTCATGCGCTGGAACTCGACGCCGGTGACCTTGTTGTTCTCGTCGGTCATGATCCGCGTCGGCGCGGCCTGGAAGATGAGCCTCGCCCCCTCCTCGATGGCCTCGTGCGCCTCATCGGCGGCCGGCATGTCCTTCAGGTCGCGCCGGTAGACGAGCGTCACCTCGGCGGCGCCCTGGCGCACGGACGTCCGCGTGCAGTCGATGGCGGTGAAGCCACCGCCGATGACGACCACCCGGGCGCCCTTCAGGCGCGGGACGGGCACGCCGCGGGTGGAGTTGTAGAGGTTCTCGAGGGCGTTGACCATGCCGTCGGCGTCCTCGCCCGGGATGCCGAGCTCGTTCGACTTGTAGCAGCCGATGCCGACGTAGATGGCGTCGTAGTCGTCGATGATGTCGCCGAGGTGGAAGTCGCGCCCGAGCCGCATGTTCGGCTTCAGCTCCGCGCCCAGCTCCCAGACGTGGTTGAGCTCACGGTCCATCCAGCCCTTCGGCAGGCGGTACTGCGGGATCCCGTAGCGCAGCATGCCGCCCTGCTCCGGCTCGGCCTCGAACACGTCGCAGTGATGGCCGCGCAGCTGGAGGTAGTACGCGGCGCTCATGCCGGCCGGGCCGGCGCCGATGACGGCCACGCGGCGGCCGGTGGGCGGGTCCTTCGGCCACGGGATCGGCGCCGGCGCATCGACCTCGAGCACTCGATCCGCGCAGTAGCGGTGCGAGTCGCGGATGGCGATGGCGGTGTCGACCTCCTCGCGCCGGCAGTGCGTCTCGCACGGCGCGGGGCAGACCCGGCCCAGGATGGAGGGGAACGGGAGTGAGCGCTTGAGGATGCGCGTCGCCTCCTCCCAGTTGCCCAGGGTGTTCTGCTTCAGGTAGCCGGGGATGTCGACGCGGGTCGGGCACTTGAACTGGCACGGCGGCAGGCAGTAGGCGTCGTGGTCGCTGAAGATCAGCTCCAGCACCATGCGCCGGTTCTCGATGACCCGATCGGAGTGGGTGGTGATGACCATCCCCTCTTCGATCGTGGTGCCGCAGGAGATCGGCGTGCCTTCGACGCCCTCGACCTCGACCGCGCAGATGCGGCA
>JAICRD010000043.1 GCA_025937535.1 Chloroflexota bacterium
AGTAGGTCGTCGGCAGCCCCTTCTTCTCGCTGCCGTAGCGCGGGTACGCCTGTACCTGCTTGCCGAACAGCTCTCCCATGACGGTCGCGAGCAGCTTGTTGGTCGTGACGCTCCCCAGGCCACCGATAGAGTGACCCCGCAGGCTGTACGCGCCCCTGGGCCGGATGCTCACCGGCGCCGTCTCGAGAGCCGTTGGGTGGCGGACGCCCAGGCTGGCCCACCGCGGGCCGTCCGCCAGGTCGGCGCGGTCGAGCCAGTCGAAGACGGCGACGAGGTCGCCGGCCGACACGTCACGGCTTCCCATGCCGGCCGAGGCCGAGACGACGATCGGGATGTGTGCGCCTCGCGCGGCGAGGTCGGAGAGCGCCGCCTTCAGCTCCCTGGTCAGCGGGTTGTCCGCCGCGGTCGGCTCGTCGGTGCGTTCGATGACGGCGACGGCACGCTTGCCGCACAGGGCGTCCGCCAGGGCGGCGGCCGCGAACGGACGGTAGGCCGTCACGCCGATCGCTCCGACTCGGCGTCCATCGTCTCGCAGATGGTCGACCACGGCACGCGCCGAGTCGGCGATGGTGCCCATGGCGACGACCACGGACTCGGCGTCGTCGGTACGATGCGGAGCCACGAGGCCGTATCGGCGGCCGGTCAGCGTGGCCCAACGCTCGAAGGCGGCCGTCAGCGCGGGCCTCAGGCGATCGGTGAAGGCGCGCTGCCCGATCTTGCCGGGCATGTAGGCGTCCTGGTTGGCGACGACGCCGCTCATGATCGATGTCGCGGGGTCGAACAGGCTGGTCAGCCGCTCGCGCGGGTCGCCGACGAACTCGCGCAGCAGGTCGTCCTCGGGCAGCAGTGCGTTCTCGAGGGTGTGCGTCGTCAGGAAGCCATCCTGGCAGACGAAGAAGGGCGTGCTCGTCTCCTCGGCGACCCGACGCGCGATGGCGGTGAGGTCGGCGGCCTCCTGCACGTTGCGGGCGAACAGGATGCCCCAGCCGCAGTCGGCCACGCCCATGACGTCGTCGTGGCCGGCGTGGATGTTCAGGCTCTGGCTGGTCAGCGCGCGGGCGCCGACATGGAAGACGACCGGCAGCCGCTTTCCGGCGATGACGTAGAGCACCTCCTTCATCAGGATCAGCCCCTGGCCCGCGGTGAAGTTCACCACCCGGCCGCCGGCCAGCGCGAAGCCCTCCGCCGCCGTGGCGCTGGAGTGCTCGCTCTCCGGCTCGAGGAAGACGAGTGGAGTGCCCCACAGGTTCGTCTTGCCGTTTGCGACGGCCGACTGGTAAACGGCCGGCATGGTGGTCGAGGGGGTGATCGGGTAGGAGCAGGCGCCCTCGCTGATGCGGGTCTCGACCGAAGCGATCGCTTCCGACCCGTCACAGATCACGGGAACGCCGGGGAAGCGCGGAGGACGCGGCATGTGACGATGATGCGGGCGCCGGTCGCACGCCGGGAGGCCCGGGGGGCCCGATTCGGGCGTGCCAATCGGCACCTGTGGACCCACCGATTACCCATCGACGATCCGGTCGTCGTGGAATGGAGATCCGGTCGTCGTGGAATGGAGACGGGCGCCCCGACGAACGAGGCGCCCGTTCCGCGCGAGCCGCGGTCAGCGAATCGGGAACACGATCTGTGTCACCGGCAGGCCGGGATCGTCAGGCCCGGTCAGGTAGCTTTCCCACGG
This sequence comes from Chloroflexota bacterium, assembly GCA_025937535.1. Classification (GTDB taxonomy): domain Bacteria; phylum Chloroflexota; class Limnocylindria; order QHBO01; family QHBO01; genus JACDBZ01. Next base: position 1,679 of record JAICRD010000043.1, read on the forward strand.
CGCCGAGGCGGGCGCGAAGCCTTGCTCCTCGATCCACCGGCCGAGGCCTGCCCACGCGTCACCGATCTCGTCGTACGAGCCGACGTGCGTCAGCATGACGGCGCGACCACCCGGCAGGGCAGCCTCGTGCACGCGTGGCGTCGAGGTCAGGTCGCCGACAAACGGGAAGCCCACCTCCGCCTCGATTCGCGCTCCGAACTGGCGGTAGCGCGCGAACGGCGGACCGACGACCTGCCCGCCCGAGCTCGCAATCTGCTGCATCGTCAGCTCAAACGCCTCGCGAAGCAGCGCGGGAAAGCCCGACGCGTCGCTGACGACCCGAGTCACTGCCGTGCGTCGCGGGTCCAGCTCGACGACCTCGGGCATTCGCGTGGGGGCACTCATCGTCTGGCCCATGTGGCACCTCCTCTCGATCTATGCGCTCGCGCCACTGCCTTTGCCGACGTTGGCAGGACCGATGGCCTATGCCGACGCTGGACCGGCAGCTCGAGCGGCGCGCGTCACGAACCAGGTCGCGAGCACTGACGCGACCCCGGGGACGAGGCTGATGAGCAGCACCTCGTCAAACGACAGGCCGTCGATGTTCGGCTGCAGCTCCGCCGCCGTGGCCCGTCCGAACCACACCTCGCTGATGAACAGGCCCGCGACGAAGTAGGTCGCGCCGGCAATCAGCCAGAGCCATCGGGTCGTCATACGCCCGACGATGAACTGTGCGCCGACGCCGAAGACGAGCGACATGACCCCGAGGAGAGCGAGCCCTCCAAAGCCGAGATCCCACTGCATGATCCGACCTCCTTCTGGATGCGCTCACATCCCGAGACGGGCAGGCAAGCATTCGCATCGGCACCCACCGACATGCCGGGGCGACGCGCAACGCATCGCCCCGGCAAGCGTCCTCAGATCGGGCTAGGGTGGCTGACGTACGATCCCTCGGTCGCATAGCGGACGAGCGCGTCGACCACGAAGCCGAGAACCAGGCCGCCGATCAGCGCGGGCAGCACATAGAGGCCTTCGAACGCGACTCCCCATGTACTGAACGTGCCGAACGCCTCGCTCCCGAGGTACCCACCGATCAGCGCCGCGACGGCCGCGACCGGGCCCTCCCAGCCGGTGCGCACGTCGCCGATGATGTGCGCGATCACGCCGAGGAGGATCGCCCCCAGGACGAGCAGGATGGCCGCATACGTGGACATCCCAACATCCCAACCGAACAACTCGAGCACTTAGAAGCCTCCTTTGCCGGTGCAGCGTCGTTCAGTTACACGCTCCCGCGCCGGCACATCGTCAGACAGTGCCGACCGTCGCCATCGGCGGGGCCATACGGCCCGATCGGTCAGACGTGGTAGAACCGGCGTGCCTCGCGCTCGAGCTCGTCACGAAAGTCCGGATGCGCAATGGCGATGAGTGAGCCCGCCCGCTCGCGGACGCTGCGCCCGAAGAGCTCGGCCACGCCGTACTCGGTCACGACGGTCCGCACGTGGGCGCGTGTCGTCACCACGCCGGCGCCCGGAGCCAGGATCGGCGCGATGCGTGACACGCTGCCGCCGGCGGCGGTCGACGGGAGCGCGATGATGGCCCGCCCCTCGGGCGCCAGCGCTGCGCCACGCATGAAGTCCATCTGGCCACCGACGCCGGAGTAGAACCGCGTGCCGATCGAGTCGGCGCTGACCTGGCCGGTGAGGTCGATCGAGATCGCCGAGTTGATGGCGGTCATGCGCCGGAACCGTCGGATGACCGCGGTGTCGTTCGTGTAGTCGACCGGACGCATCTCGATCATCGGGTTGTCGTGCAGGAAGTCGTAGAGGCGCTGGCTGCCCATCACGAAGGCCGACACGATCTTGCCGCGGTTGACCTCCTTGGCCTCCCCGGTTACGGCTCCGGCCTCGACGAGGTCGAGGACCGGATCGGTGAAGAGCTCGGTGTGGATGCCCAGATCGCGCTTGTCCCGGAGCGCGAGCGCCACGGCGGCAGGAATGGAGCCGATGCCCATCTGCAGCGTCGCTCCGTCCGGAACCAGCTCGGCCACGTAATCGCCGATGCGACGCTCGACGTCGCCGATGGCCGGAAGGGCGTGCTCGTGCGGCGGCTGGTCCACCTCCACACCGACGTCGATCTGGTCCACGTGCACGAACGAGTCGCCCAGCGTCCGCGGCATCGCTCGGTTGAGCTGCGCGACGACCGTGGTCGCCGACTGCACCGCTGACAGCGCGGCGTCGACGCTGGTTCCGAGTGAGCAGTAGCCATGCGCATCGGGCAGCGACACGTTGATGAATGCGAGGTCCAGCGGGAGGGCGCCGCTCGCGAACAGGTGCGGGATGTCCGAAAGGAAGATCGGCACGTAGTCGGCGCGCCCGCTGTTGACCGCCTCGCGCGCGTTGGCGCCGATGAACAGCGCACGGTGACGGAAGCTCCCTGCGACCTCGGGGTCCAGATGGGGCGCCGGTCCCTCGATGTGCAGATGAATGATGCCCACGTCGCGCAGCTCGCCGGCACGCGCGGTCAGCGCCTCCAGCAGGACGGATGGCGTCGCCGCGCCGCCGTGGACGAACACCTGGTCGCCGGAACGGATTCCGGCGACCGCCTCGGCACTGGTGACGACGCGCATCGGCTGAGGCTAGCGGTGCATCGGCTGCGGTGCACGACGTGCGGTGAGGGACGCCGAGCCGGGGACCGGCTCGCTCTCGATCGGGAGGTCGAGGTGACTGTCATCGAAGTCCCAGCCGATCGCGCTCGCCACCTCGGCCACCCCATCGACCACGCCGATGAGGCGGGTGATGATGCGAGCTGTCGACCGGCGGTCGACGTGGCCGCCGATGCGTACGCGCCCGTCGGACACCTCGATGGTGAACCGGGCGGGGTCGAGCCACATGGTCTTCCGAAGGACGTGCTCGCGGATGGTGCGCAGGATCTCGTCATCGAGCCCGAGGTAGGCGCGCACGAGATCGGCCCGCGTGACGATTCCGACCAGGGTGCCCTCCGAGACGACTGGCAGCCGGTTCACGCCGCACTCGACCATCAGACCCGCCGCATCGCGCAGCGGGCGATCGGGCGCGATGGTGACCGCCGGCGCGCTCATTGCCTGCGAGGCGGTGCGTGCCGACCTCCGCCGCGTCTCCTCCGGATCCTCTCGCTCCCCCAGAATCCACTCGAGTGGCTTTCGGCTGCTCGGTCCGCGGCTGAGCTGCTTCGGAAGCAGGTCCGCCTCCGAAACGATCCCCACGCATGCTCCGGCCTCATCGACCACGGGCACGCCGCTGACGCGGCGCTCGCTGAGCAGCCGGGCGACGTCGCGGAGCGGCGCCTCAGGCGCAACGGTCAGTACGTCGCGGGTCATGACGTCGGCAACGTTCATCGGTCCAGCTCCTTGTGCTCCTCGCATGCAGGCACCGTAGGCAGGAGGCCGTCGCCCTACGAGAGCGCATCGGCCCGGGCGTGTCGGTCCAAACGGCCCTTCCTCATCGGAGGGCGCGAGGCGACGATCAAGTCGACGGAGGGGCAGGACGCATGAACGAGATGACAGCCCAGGCCCGAACGGTTGTCCGGCGACGGATACCGATCGACGACGGCCGCTGGGTGACGATCCGCCCGATCGAGCGTTCCGATGCGTCAGGCCTCTCCGACTTCTATGCCCGGCTCTCGCCCGAGTCACGTCGGATGCGCTTCCTCGGGTCCGGACCGCCGCCAGACGGCGACCTGCTGCGGGCCTTCGCCCAGGACGCTGAGGGCTTCGTCGGAATCCTGAGCGAACGCGGGCCGCGCGATGGCGCCGTCGCAGCGCATGCCTCAGTGCAGTCGGTGGGTGACGGGAAAGCGGAGATCGCGTTCGCCGTCGCCGACGAGCTGCAGGGCCGCGGAATCGGCCGGCAGCTGATGTCCATGGCGCTCGAGCTTGCTCAGGCGCGTGGGCTGAGGACGGCGACCGCCACGCTTCTCGCCGAGAACGTCCCGATGCGACGGCTCGTGCAGCGCGCGAACCGATCGATCGTGGCCGACCACCTGGACGCTGGCGTCGAGGAGATCACCCTGAGCCTGGTTCCGGCGGCCTGATCGCGGTTCGGCCACTCTGGTCGAGCGCCGAACCGCAACCGTACGTCAGCGGCGACTAGCCGTCGGCCGCGAGGGCGACGAAGTCCATCGCCGAGATCACGCCGGTCGGACGTCCGTGGTCGTCGACCGCGACCAGCCGGTGCAGGCGTTCGTCGTTCATCCGCCGCGCGGCATCGCGGACGGTCGCGCTGCCGTCGATGGTGACCGGAGGTGAGCTCATCACCTCGCCGACGCGAATCCCTCGCTCCCGATGCCGGATGATGGCCTGTATGGCCGGCACGGCAAGGTAGAGGAGGTCGGTCTGGCTGACGACGCCGACGAGGCGGCCGCTGAGATCGACGACGGGGAGACCGGTGATCCGGTTGAGGCGGAGCAGCTCCTCGGCGTCCTCGATCGACGCGTCCACGGAGATCACGACAGGGTCGATGGTCATGAGGTCCGCGACGCGGAGGTCGGTGAGGTTTGCGGTCATCATGTCGGCTTCTCCTCCTGGCTGGGCTCGGCGTCCGCACCGGTCCGCACGATGAGCACGGAGCAGCCGGCATGCACGAGGACGTTGCGCGCCACGCTGCCGAGCAGCAGGCGTTCGAGCTGACCGAGCCCGCGGGACCCGGTGACGATGAGATCACTGTCGAAGTCGGTTGCCGCGTCCAGGATCTGCGCGGCTGCATCGCCGCTGCGCACATACGGCGTCGTGGGAATGCCGATGTTCCGGATGGCTTCGGCCATCGCATCGGCGTCCACCTGGGTGCGCTCGGCATCCTTCTCGCGCGACTTGGCGAGGGCGTCGCTCCCCAGCGTGTAGAGCTTCGCCATGAGCGCGTATCCCGGCGGATCGGGAACCGAGACCGCGACGACGTCCGCCTTCGCGCCGCCGAAGATCCCCCAGCCGGCGATCACTCCAGGGATGCCCGTCGCGTTCGGCGACCCGTCGGTGGCGACGAGGAGACGCTCCGCGGTGGTGCCACGGGCAACGAGCACGGGCAGCGGGGCGTCGGCAGCCACCTCGGCCGCGACCGAGCCGAGGAGCATCGACCGAATCGGGCCACGACCACGCGAGCCGGTCACGATCAGATCGGCGTCCACGTCGACCGCCGCGTCGATGATGGCGTCCGCCGCCCGGCCTCGGGCCACGTGATGCTCGACCGCGAGACCCCGCGCCAGGAGCGGCTCGGCCATGGCTCGCAGGTCATCGGCGAGCTGGTCGCGAATGGCGTCGTCGATGTCGCCGACCCACGCCATGGTCGAGCCGACGCCACCGGTCCAGTCGATCGGCACCTGATAGGCAGAAACCAGGTGGACCGTCGTGCCCGTCGGCCAGGGGAGGTTCGCGACGAGGTCGCGGGCGACCAGCGACGGCGGCGAGCCGTCGAGTGCGAGCAGAACCTTCATGTCGTGACCTCCTGAGCGGTTGGGTGGCCTTCACGATGGCATCGAAATGGCCAGCCGCCAACGGCCGTGTGGCCCGCGCCGAGCGTGACCAACGACCCCCATCAGGGCGCACACGAGACCGGGACGCATCCGGCGCTAGGCGACGTAGGCACCGTCCGGCTGCCGTCCCTTGGCGAGCTCCGCGACGACCGCCGGTGCCAGCGCAACGGACCCCGCGAGAAGCCACTCTGCGACGCTCAGCGGGACCGCCCGGAATGCGTCGGAGACTCCCGGGATATACGGAATGGCACCCTGCGTCGCGATCACGATCAGGCACGCCAGCAGCAGGAACCGATTCGTCGCGAGGCGTCTGAGCGGCAGCGTCAGGCTCCGATTGGCGTAGGCGCGCACCGCCTGGGCAACGACGAGGGTCGTGAAGGCGACCCAGCGTGCGTGCTCGAATCCGGCCGGGTGAGCGAGCAGGATGATGAACGCGGCGGTGGCGCTGAAGCCACCCGCCACGGCGATCCGCCCCAGGATGCCGCGGTCGAGGAGCGGCTCGTTCCGAGGCCGCGGGCGATGGTCCATCGCACCCGGTTCCTCCGGCTCTCGTTCGAAGGCGACGGAGGTCGAGGTATCGATGAAGAGCTCGAGCCACAGGATCTGAAGCGGCAGCAGCGGTTGGCCAAAGCCAGCGACGGTCGCGATCAGGATGAACCCGAGCAGCGCGACGTGGGTCGAGACGAGGAAGATGAGACCCTTCTGGACGTTCGCCACGATGCGCCGGCCCTCGCGCAACCCGCCCATCATCGTCGCGAACGAGTCGTCGCCGAGCACGAGATCGGATGCCTCACGCGCCACGGCCGTCCCGGATCCCATTGCCACCGCGACGTCCGCCGCCTGGAGCGCCGGCGCGTCGTTCACGCCATCGCCGGTGACGGCGACCGACCGGCCGATGGACTGACCGATGCGAACCAGCCGCGCCTTGTGCTCGGGGATTGCCCGGGCCACGATGCGGAGCGACCCGAGACGCCGTCCGACGTCCTCGTCCGAAAGGCGGTCGAGGTCCGGGCCGGTGATCCCGTCGCCAGCAGGCAGGCCAACGGCATCCGCGATCGCCTCGGCCGTCGTGATGTGGTCTCCAGTCACCATCATGGTCTGGATCCCCGCCCTGGTCGCGGCCGCCACCGCACTCGGGACCTCCTCGCGGAGCGGGTCGCCGAAGCGAAGCAGCGCGTCGGAATGCCAAGGATCGTTGCCATCTCGCGACGCGAGCAGGAGGAGGCGTCCGCCACGCCGGGCCTCTGCTGCAACGAGGTCGAGCCACGCGGTTGCCTCGTCCGCGTCGCGATGCGTCACGAATTCGTTGACTACCTCGGGTGCACCGAGCATCAGGTCGCGGCGGCGTCCCGCGATCGCGCATCGCACCCGGCTGTATGGCCGCCCGTCAGCGGGCCCGCGTGCTTCGATCAGGCACGACCGATCGAGGTCCGGCGCGGCGCCGCGACGTTCGAGCGCCTCGGCGATCGCGCGGGTGAAGGAGCCGAGCCGCCCGGTCTGGACTGGCTCCCACGCGTCATCCTCCGCGCTGAACGCATCGGTCAAAATCGCCACCTCATCGCCGCTGCTGAGCCGCGATCCGGGCCGCAGCACGGCCTCCACCTCGAGGCGGTTCTGCGTGAGCGTGCCGGTCTTGTCGGTGATGATCAGGTCCACCGCACCGAGCGCTTCCTGTGCCGCCAGCCGCCCCACCAGCACCCCGCGCCGCATGAGCCGATAGGCCCCCAGCCCGAGGATCACGGCGAGGAGGATCGGCGGTTCCTCCGGGATGGCGGCGATGGCGGCCGAGATGCCGGCAAGGATGTTCGCGCCGGCCGGCTGGCCACGGAGAAACCCAAGGCCGACCGTGATGACGATCAGCGAGATCGCCGCCACGAGAAGGATGCGGACCAGGCGGTCGAGCTCCCGCTGGAGCGGCGAGCGTCGGCGAGCCTCCGTGCCGAGCGTCCCGGCGATCGCGCCGAGCTCGGTGGAGGTGCCGGTGGCGATCGTCAGCGCCGAGCCGCGCCCCCCGACGACGCTCGTGCCGGCGTACACCATCGCGTGGCGTTCCGCCAGCGCGGCATCCGGTGCGTCGGGCACCGCAGTCGCCTGCTCGGGCACCGATTCTCCGGTGAGCACGCTGCGGTCGACCACCAGGTTTCCTCCCGGCATGACGCGGGCATCGGCCGGCACCACGTCTCCAGCGGCCAGGAGCAGCACGTCGCCAGGCACCACCTCGCGGGCGGCGACCTCCGATCGCTGCCCGTCACGGAGGACGTGGGCACGCGGCGCCACCGCGTCCCGCAGCTCGGCCAGCGCCCGTTCCGAGCGGTAGGTCGTCGCGACATCCGCGCCGACGATCGGCAGCAGCCCGGCGAGGACGAGTAAGCCGTCGCGCACCTCGCCCAGGGCGACCGCTGCGGTTCCGGCCGCCGCGAGAAGAAGGACGAACGGCTCGGTGGTCGCCCCGAAGATCGTGGCCCACACCGATGGCGGCTCCCGCGCCTCGAGCTCGTTCGGCCCGTCGCGCGCCAGCCGCACAGATGCTTCCTGCTCGGTGAGTCCTCGAGTTGTATCGACGTCGAGCGCATCCGCGACGTCTTCGGCGCGGATCGCATGCGGCCCGGCCAGAGAATCCTCGGCCATGCCGCCGTGCGGAGCAGGGCGTGCGCCCGCGGTCATGAGAACTTCCTCGCTTGGATGCGACGACATCGTCCACCGCACGGATAGCACATGGGAGTGCCGGCCGGACCCTTCGAAACGGGCCGTCCCGCCCGCCGGGCCATTCTCGGGCCGAACGGACCGCCCGGGGCGGGACGTCCGGTCCTTGCTTCGACGCACGCCGGACGCGAGTGTCGAGCGGGCGCGCGTGCGCCGCACGACGGAGGAGGCGAGATGCGAATTGTCATTGGCGTCGATCGATCGAGCGCAGCGACGATGGCGTGCGAGCTCGTCGGGAGCCGCACGTGGCCGATCGGAACGCGCGTCAGCCTCGTCGCGGCTGTCGAGCCGGCGGTGGACTGGACAGGACTCGCGCCCGCGCAGGCAGACGCCGCTGAGACAGAGCGCGAGGCACTCGAGCTCGTCCTGGCGGAGCGCGCGGCCGCCCTTCGTCGAGTGGGGCCGGGGCTGGTGGTCGAGACGGCCGTCGAGACCGGGCGGGCCGCCGCCGTCCTGATGGCGCGCGCCGACGCCGAGTTCGCCGACCTGATCGTGGTGGGCAGTCGCGGCCTCGGGCCGGCGGCCAGCGCGGTCTTCGGGTCGGTATCGGCTGAGCTGGTTGACCACGCCCGCTGTCCGGTGCTCGTGGCACGCTCGCCCAGCGTCAGCTGCATGCTGCTCGCGACGGATGGAACGGCCAGCTCGCGCAGCATCCCGAGCGTTCTCGCCGCCTGGCGCGACGCCTTCCGAGGGGTCCCGGTCGAAGTCCTCAGCGTGGCGCCGCGCGATGGCTTCGTGACCCCGTGGGCATCGGATCCGGAGGATGCGCCGACCGGCGAGCTCGCGCTGCACGAGGGGATCGCCCACTCGGTTGCCGCCGAGATGATCGAGCTCGGTTGGCATGCCGCCGCGGTCGCCAAGCTCGGAGAGCCATCCCGCCAGATCATCGATACGGGGCGGGAATGCGGCGCGGATCTCATCGTGACCGGATCTCGCGGCATCGGCACCCTGCGGCGGCTGGTCGGCGGAAGCGTCGCGCATGACGTGCTGCTTCACGCGCGGTCATCGGTCCTGGTCGTCCGCGGCCAGGTGCCCGCCCGCATCGCCGAGCGGGCCAGCGCGTTCGCGGCGCTCAACCCAGTCTGACGCTCGCGGGTTGACGCCCGGTGTCGTTCGGCGCCGGGGCGTCTTCTCGTTGCTGCGTGGGAAACGAACCGGCCGGCGTTGCCGCCGGCCTCATCGGTCCATGCGCCAGAAACGAACCGGCCGGCGTTGCCGCCGGCCAATTCGCCACGGGAGGGTGTGACGGTCCCGCTATGTGCGCGTCCCGTTACCCGAGGACATATCGGAGTGCTGGGGTCTTCTTGACGATCGGCTGCTCGTCGACGATAGCGTCGATCCCGTAGGCCTCACCGGCGCGGATCACGCCCAGGAAGAGCGCGACGACTCCGAGAAGAACCGTGTGGTTGACGATGCCGTGGGCGAAGTCCCAGGCAGCGATCGAGAAGCCGGCCATCATCAGGAAGCCCATCACCGCCGCAAAGCGCGTCGCCAGGCCCAGGATCAGCGCCACGCCGATCGCGACCTGCCCGAACGGGACGATGAAGTTGATGACGTCGAGCACCGGGCCGTTGTTGGCGAGAGAGACCCAGAAGGCGTTCGTCGGGTTGACGATCGCGCCCTCCACGGCGCCCTCGGCGGTGCCGGCGGTACCGAAGCTCAGGAAGCCGAAGGCCGAGAACGGCTCGGCGCCCAGGAGCTTCTGCAGGCCTGCGAACAGGAACGCCCAACCGGCGACGAGGCGGAGCGCCAGGATCGCGATGCCCTTGGTTCCCGTGTTTGCGGTCATTCGGTGTCCACCTTTCCCAAAGTGGTGTGCATGAACCTTGTTTCATCGGCTCCGGCCCGGTGCCGGTCGCCTGATGGACATCACGCTACGGGTGCTCTGCCCTGCGCACACATGCCGCGAGGCATGTTGTGCCGGGACCCATGGCCCTCGGTGGCGGGCCCTTCGGCCCTGCCGTTCGGCCCATCTTCACTGCTTCAATGCTGTGCACGGCGGGCCGCATCGGGTTCGCCGATTCGTACGCCACGGGAGCAGAGATGCAGCGCACATTCGTCTATTTCGCCGCGTTCACCGGAATGGCGGCAGTCTTCGCCGCGACGCTGATCGTCGCCGCGCTGGTGCTCGGTCAGACGAGCCAGCCCGGCGTCGGCACGCCGACGTCGCCGGCGGCAACGCCCTCGGCGCCGCCTCCCGACGGGCCGATCGGCGAGATCACCATCACCGCCTTCGACCTGGGCTTCGAGCCTGCCATGGTCGACGTCGCCGAGCCAGGGCTGTACACGGTCAATTTCGTGAACGATGGCGGGGTGCTCCATGACGTCACGTTTGCCGATGGGACGACCATCTCCGCCGAGGGCCACAGCACCGCAACTGGCGAGGTGACCGTTCCCGCGAGCGGCATGACGTTCATCTGCTCGGTGCCCGGACACGCCGACGCCGGGATGACCGGTGAGGTGATGGTCGGCATGGCCGGCGGCTCCGCCGAGCCGTCGCCGGCCGCGTCGATGACGGCCGAGCAGATGCGCGACGTCGACGCCGCCGTCACCGCCCAATTCCCGGCGGAGACCGACGGAACGGGCAACCAGATCCTCGACCCGGAGGTCCAGCCGGACGGAACGCTGCAATGGGAGATCACCGCATCGGTCATCCAGTGGGAGACTGAGCCGGGGAA
>JAICRD010000094.1 GCA_025937535.1 Chloroflexota bacterium
CGACGACGCGCACCGCTTCGTTGCGCAGACGGCGCATGACGAATTCGAGCACGTGCAGTGTGGGGAGGTCTGCCCACTGCACGTCGTCGATGCCGATGACCAGCGGACGCTCCGCCGCGATCGCCCGCACCACGCCGAGCGTCGCCATCGCCACCGCCCGCTGGTCGACCGGGGCGTCGCCCGGATCCGTCCGCAGCAGCGCGACCGAGAGGGCTCGCTCCTGCGGTTGCGGAAGGTCGTCCACGAGCCCGAGAAACGGTTCGAGCAGGTCGGTCAGCCCGGAAAAGGAGAGGAGGCTCTCAGCCTCCGCAGCCCGGAGCGAGGCAACCGCCATGCCGTGCGTGCCGGCGTGCTCGAGCGCGGCCGTCCACAGCGTGGTCTTGCCGATGCCGGGGTCGCCGATGATCTCGAGCACGGCCGGGCCGTCGCTTGAGGTTGCCGCGACGAACGCCGCGACGGTGGCGCCCTCGTGCTCGCGTCCGAAGACTTCGGTACTCATCGATGCAGCACCCCTGCCACCCCTCGTACGCGAAGTCTTCCCGGCGCTCGCGTTCAGCTGCACGCGAAAAACGCCGCTCGCGCGGTTCGCGCGAGCGGCGCATCGGTCCGTCTCATAGATGAATTGGTGCCCAGGCCGGGACTTGAACCCGGATGGGTTTCCCCATACGCCCCTCAAACGTACGCGTATACCAATTCCGCCACCTGGGCCCGAGGGTGAAGCTGGTACCGAGGGAGGGACTTGAACCCACACGACCTTGCGGTCACATGGTCCTGAACCATGCGCGTCTGCCTATTCCGCCACCTCGGCACGCGCGCACCCGGACGGGGTCCGCGTGCGCGGCCGGAATGATAGCACAGCGTCCCGCTCAGACGGTCTGGGGCAGCAGGTTGAGCAAGCTGAAGGCGACGAAGAGGGTCGCCAGGACGATCGTGAGGCGGAACAGCGTGCGCTCGATGCCGCGACGGCTGCGGTAGGCGGTCACCTCACCGCCGAACGCGCCGCCCAGGCCGGTCCCGCGCTGCTGCAGCAGGATGGCCGCCATGAGCGCGATGGCGAGGATCATCTGGGCGAGAAGAAGGGGGGTCTGCATTGCCGGGGCAGTCTACTCGATGAGGCTGCGACCGGTCATCTGCGGGCCGGGCGCGATGCCGAGCAGCCGGCAGAGCGTCGGCGCCACGTCCGAGAGCTCGCCGTCGCGCAGCCGCGCGCCGGGGAACCGCTCGCTGACGAGCACGAGCGGAACCGGCGAGGTGGTGTGCTTCGTCTGTGGCCGCCCCTCGGGGTCGCGCATCTCCTCGATGTTGCCGTGGTCGGCGGTGATGACGAGATCCGCGCCGACCCCGAGCGCCGAGCGGACCACGCGTCCCAGGCAGGCGTCCACGAAGTCGGCGGCCGAGACTGCGGCAGACCAGACGCCGGTGTGGCCAACCATGTCGGGGTTGGCGTAGTTGGCGACGATGAACGCGTGCTCGCCGCGCTCGATCGCGTCGACGAGATGGTCCGTGATCGGTCCTGCGCTCATCTCCGGCGCCTGGTCGTAGGTCGCAACCTCGCGATTCGAGGGCACCAGGATCCGATCCTCGCCGTCGAACGGCTCCTCGACGCCGCCGTTGAAGAAGTACGTGACGTGGGCGTACTTTTCCGTCTCGGCGATGTGGAGCTGCCGCTTCCCGCGGCGAGAGAGCTGCGCCGCCAGCGAGTCGATCACCAGCGGCGGGAACGCGACGGGCACCGGCAGCTCGTCGGGCGCCTGGTACTCGGTCAGCGTCGCAACGGCCAACGGCTCCCGCCGCTCGCCGCGGTCGAAGGCCTCGAAGTCGTCGAGCGCCAGCGCCCGCGTCAGCTGGCGGGCGCGATCGGCCCGGAAGTTGAGGTGGATGGCGGCGTCGCCGGCGGCCATCGGACGAGCTGCGTCGAGCACGGTCGGTGTGATGAACTCGTCGCTCTCGTCGCGTTCGTAGGCCGCCACGATCGCATCCGCGGCGGTCGAGGCACGCCTCCCGTTGCCATGGACGATCGCGTCGTATGCCAGCCGGGTGCGGTCCCAGCGCCGGTCGCGGTCCATGGCGTAGTAGCGACCGCTGACCGTTGCCACGCGCGCGTGACCGTCAAATCCAGCCTCGAGAGCAGGCAGGAACGAATCGGCGGACCGTGGCGGCGTGTCGCGGCCGTCGGTGAAGGCATGGAAGAGGATGCGCTCGGGAGGCAGGCCGATTCGGTGGGCGAGCTCGACCATGGCGATGATGTGCTCGTCGACGGCGTGGATCCCGCCCGGCCCGACGAGCCCCATGAGATGCAGCGTCGTCCCGCGATCCGCGACGCCGGCGACCGCGTCGCACAGCACGGCGTTGTCGAAGAAGCTGCCGTCGGCGATGGCGGCCGAAATGCGCGGCAGGTCCTGGAGGACGCGGAATCCGGCGCCGAGATTGAGGTGCCCGACCTCGCTGTTGCCCATCTGGCCGGGCGGCAGTCCGACGGCCTCGCCGGATGCCTGAAGCCGGCAGTGCGGGTATTCGGCGAGCAGCCGATGCCAGTTCCACATCGAGGCGCTCAGCAGGGCATTGCGGGACGGATCGTCGTTCAGGCCGAAGCCGTCGAGCACCACGAGGACGACCGTCACGCGCCGTCTCCGCCGATTGCCGCCTGGCCTGCCCGCAGGATGGCGCCGAAGGTCTCGGGCTTGAGCGACGCGCCGCCAACGAGGGCGCCGTCGATATCGGGCTGGCCGAAGAACTCGAGCGCGTTCGCATCGGTCACGCTGCCGCCGTACTGGATCGGGACCTCGTCGGCGGCATCGGCGTCGAGCTCTCGCAGGATGGCGCGGATCTGCGACGCCACGGCCTGCGCATCGGCCGGCGACGCCGCGTCTCCGGTGCCGATTGCCCAGACCGGCTCGTAGGCGACGACCAGCCCACTGCCGCCGATGCGGTCGAGCCCCGCCAGCGCGGCCCGCACCTGCCGGTCGATCACGGCCTCCGTCTCTCCGGCCCGGCGCTCCTCGGCCCGCTCCCCCACCGCGGCGATGGGTCGCAGGCCATGCGCGACGGCGCTTGCGACCTTGCGGCCCACGCCCTCATCGGTCTCGCCGTCGTACTGGCGGCGCTCGGAGTGCCCGAGGATGACGAAGCTCGCAAGGCCGGCCAGCATGAGCGGACTCGTCTCGCCGGTGAAGGCGCCACGCTCCTCGAAGTGCATGGTCTGGGCGCCCAGGGCGGTCGCGCCGGTGGCCACGCGCGCCACCTCGGCCAGCCAGATGGTCGGCGGACAGATCACCGTCGTCACGTCGGACGCGGCGACCGCGGCGACCTCGATCGCGGCGGCCAGCGAGAGCGCCTCGTCGAGGCTCGGCGGGTTCATCTTCCAGTTGCCGGCGATGACCGGACGGCGCATCAATCCTCCTTGTCCGCGGCGAGCTCGACGAGCCGGCGAAGCCGATGGTTGACTGCGGAGCGGCTCAGCCCGATCGCTGCGGCAAGGGTATCCAGATCGGCGTCGGGCATCTGGCGGCGGATGACGGCCATCTCTCGCAGGCCGTGCGACAGCCGTCCCAGGCCGCCCTCGGCCTCCAGTCGGGCGATGGCGGACAGCTGCCGGTCGGCGGCACGGACGGTCCGCGCCAGGTTTGCCTCCTCGGCATTGATCAGCCGGTTGAGGCGCGCCTGCACGTCGCGCCCGACGCGGTACGTCTCGAGCTCCAGCACCCCGCGGTTCGCGCCGACCAGCCGCAGCAACGCCGCGATCTCCTCCTGGCCCTTGAGGTACACGACCTGCCGGCCGCGACGCTCGACGCGAAGGGCACGCACGTCGAGGGTGGCCAGCGCTTCCTGGAGCTCGATCGCTGCCGACGCATCGGCCAGAACGATCTCCACGTGCGGCCCGGAGGCCGTGAACGAGATCGAGCCGCTGCCGAGCAGCACGCCGCGCAGGAAGGCCCGCCGATCGCACGATGGCGCCTCGTCCCACGACCACGGACCGAGCGCCGCTCGGTCCAGCTCGACGACGAGATGGCGGCGCCCGGTGGCCCGCCCGCGCTCCGCCGCCACGGGGCGTGGCGGCTCCACCGGCATGTCGAGGCCGGATGCGAGGTGCACCGCAGTCCGTGCGATCGCGTGATCGAGCGTGCGCAGCACGCCGCTCCGCGACCCGTGCAGCAACCCGATGAGCTCCGCTCGTCGATCGCACGCTCGCGCCGGCTGGATGCGAGCGAGCTCTCCCTTGACCTCGCCTGCCAGGAGCACCGCGCTGGTCAGGAGGCGTGGGCCGCCGGGCGGCGGATCCGGCGCTGGCGCTGACGGTCGACCCGATCCTCCTGCTGGAGCCGCATCAGGGCGGTGGCCAGCTTCGCCGGATCGTGGCGGTGGGCGTTCGACGGATCGATGACGTCCTCCTCGATGATGACCACCGGCAGCTCCTCCAGGTGTCGGACGTCAACCTCGACAGGCTGGGCCCGCCAGCCGACCGGACGCCGCGCGTCGGTGCTGTGGTTCACGATGACGTAGTCGATGAGGTCGTCGCCGACGTGGTCGAACAGCGCACGAAGGTGCTCCGACGCGCTCATCTTCTCCGTCTCGCCCGGCTGCGTGGCGACGTTGCAGACGTAGACCTTGATGCCGGGTGCCGCGGCGAGCGCGTCGCGCACGTCGCTGATGAGCAGGTTCGGCAGGATGCTACTGAACAGGCTGCCCGGGCCGATGACGATCATCTCCGCCTCCAGGATCCGCTCGAGCGCCTCGCCGTTGGCGCGCACGTCGGCCGGCTCGATGAAGACGCGCTCGATCGGCTCATCGGCGCTCGCGATGCCGACCTGGCCGTAGAGATGCCGCCCCGACGCCAGCTGCGCCGAGAGGTTGAGCGGCACGCTGGTGGCGGGCAGCACCTGGCCACGCACGGCAAGGACGCGGTTGGACTCGCGCACGGCCTCCTCGAAGTCGCCGGTCACGGCGGTCATGGCCGCGATGAAGAGGTTGCCGAACGCGTGGTTGTCGAGCCCTGATCCGGGCGGGAAGCGGTACTGCATCAGCTGCGTCATCAGCGGCTCGGCATCGGCCAGGGCGGCGATGCAGTTGCGGATGTCGCCCGGCGGCACGATCCCGAGCTGCTGGCGGAGCTGTCCGCTGCTGCCACCGTCATCGGCGACCGCGACGACTGCGGTGATGTTGCCGCTGTAGCCCTTGAGGCCTCGCAGCAGGGTCGACAGGCCGGTGCCGCCGCCGATGGCCACGATGCGCGGGCCGCGCGCCAGGTAGCGCTTGGTGTAGAGGACCTCCATCACGCTATCGCCACGGGCGATGAACGGCGAGACGACCGAACGCATGAGGCCCCACATCCCGACCGCGGTGAGGATGATCCCGATCGCAGCGACGAGGCCC
Organism: Chloroflexota bacterium; assembly: GCA_025937535.1. GTDB lineage: Bacteria > Chloroflexota > Limnocylindria > QHBO01 > QHBO01 > JACDBZ01. The sequence goes on from JAICRD010000094.1 coordinate 5,371, forward strand.
GCGCGGATCTGCGGCTCGAGCCACGCGCCGGTGAGCCAGAAGACGATCGGGATCTCGTCCGCCGCGTTCGTGCGGTACAGGTCGCGGATGAAGATGGCCGCGCCGAGACCCAGGATGGCGATGCCAACGAACAGGAGCAGCAGCCATCGCTTGAGGTGCATCCCCGGATAGAGCCAGCGCGGCAGGCGTGGTCGCTTCATCGCTCGAGCTCACGGTGGAAGACGGTGACCGATGCGTCGGGCAGCGCGCGGAGACGGGTGGCGAGCTCCTCGGCCAGCGCGATCGATCGGTGGTAGCCGCCGGTGCAGCCGAGCGCGATGCGCAGGTGCTCCTTGCCCTCCGCCCGGTAGGCCGGCGCGGTAAGTTCGAGCAGCTCGGTCACGAGCTCCAGGAAGCGCTTCGCCGCGGGCTGAGTCAGGACGAAGTCGCGGACCTTGGTCTCGAGCCCGGACAGCGGCTTGAGCTCCGGATTCCAGTACGGGTTCGTCAGGAAGCGGACGTCGAAGACGAGGTCCGCCTCGAGCGGGATGCCGTACTTGAAGCCGAAGGTCACGATGTCGATCTGAAGGCCGGTGGTCTCCTCGTCGCGCGGCACGAAGGCGAACAGCCGATCTTTCAGCTGGCCGATGGAGAGGCCGCTGGTGTCGATGACGTGGTCGGCCATGTCGCGGGTCGCCTCCAGCCTGCGACGCTCCTCGGCGATGCTGGCCTGGACGCCGCTCCGCGACGCCTGGAGGGGATGGCGGTGACGGGTCTCGCTGTAGCGGCTGACCAGGCTCGCATCGCTCGCCTCGAGATAGACGACCTCGAGTCGCTGACCGTCTGCGGCCAGTGACGCCGCGGCGCGCTCGATGGCGGGTGCCGGGTCACCGGCCCGGATGTCGAGCACGAGCGCCGAGCGCCGGTAGCGGTCCGGCTGGTCTCGTCGCAGCGCCAGAAAGTCGTCCAGCAGCGCCGGCGGCAGGTTGTCGATGACCGAGTAGCCCAGGTCCTCGTACAGCTTGCTCGCCTGGCTCTTGCCGGCGCCCGAGAGGCCGCTGATGACGAGGAGATGGTCGCCCGCGGGTGGCTCGGGGCGCGTCCGCGCCGCCCCGCGCTTACGTGGCGCCGGCCCGGCCGGCGCGGTCTCGATCGGTGTGGTTCGCGCCACGACCCCCTCCATGCTCGGACGCGGTGGAGTATAGCCGCCGATCACGCTCGATCCGCCGTGCCGCGCCGGCCGTCGAGGATGCCGCGGACGGTCGCAGCGCCCGACGCCCGCACCGCATCCAGGTCGTAGCCGCCTTCGAAGGTGAGCGCCACACCGCTGAGCCCCAGCCGCACGCTGAGCTCGCCGAGCAGCCGCGCCACCTCTCCGAAGCCGGCCTCGGTGACAGCGAGGTTGGCCAGCGGATCCGCCCGGTGCGCGTCGTATCCGGCCGACACGAGGATCGCATCGGGAGCAAAGCGCTCGATGGCGGGCAGGAGGTCCTCGGCCCAGGCGGCGACGAACGCCTCGTCGCCGTCGCCGGCCATGAGCGGGTGGTTGTGCATCGTGCCGCGCGCGGCGCCGGAGCCGGTCTCGCCCTGCCAGCCGGTGCCGGGATAGAACGGGTGCTGATGGGTCGAGGCGTAGATCAGGTTCGGGTCGGCGTCGAACACCTCTTGCGTCCCGTCGCCGTGGTGGACGTCCCAATCGACGATCCCGATGCGCTCCGCGCGTCCCGTCGAGCGCAGCGCCCCGACGGCGATCCCCACGTTGTTGAGCAGGCAGAAGCCGCTTCCTCGCGCCACCGACGCGTGGTGGCCGGGTGGCCGGACGGCCGCCACGGCGACGTCGGCGTCGCCATCGGCCACGGCAAACGCAGCGGCGATGGTTGCGCCCGCCGCCAGCCGGGCCGCGACCATCGAGCCCGGGACGAGGTACGTGTCGGCGTCGAGCCAGCCACCACCGGCCGCCTCCGCGCGATCGAGCGCGGCGACGTAGTCCGGGTCATGGACGCTCTGAATCTCGGCGCCGGTCGCCGCTTCCACGGGCGGTTCCTCCAGCGCCGCGCCCCCCGCATCGCGGACTCCGGCCGCCATCGCCTCCCGGCGTTCGGGCCGCTCAGGGTGCCCGGCCGAGGCGTGCGCGTCCATGCGCGCATCGGTCAGAAGCCAGACGCGCCGATCCATCGGCTCGATCAGCGTCCGAGCATCCTGATCAGCTGGAGCGTGATCTCGAACAGGCCGTACATGATGATCGCCAGCGTGGCGGAGCCGATGACGATGTCGCCCGGCGTGATCACCACGGCGAACAGCGCGATGACCAGGATGGCGTACCGGCGCCGCTTCGAGAGGAACGCGTACGACAGGATCCCCAGCCGCGCCAGCAGGTACATCACCACCGGGAACTCGAGCGCGAGCCCGAAGGCCAGCAGGAAGGTGGTGATGAAGCCGACGTACTCCGACAGGCCGAGCAGGGCCTGCACGCCCGGCAGGGAGAACCCGAGCAGGAAGTTGATCGCCACCGGGATGAGCAGGTAGCCGAGGACGATCCCGCCGGCGAACAGCACCACGGCCGCGCCGAGAAGCGGCCAGACGAGCCGTCGCTCCCCGCGGGTGAGCCCCGGCGTCACGAACGCCCAGATCTCGAACAGGATCACCGGCATGGCGAGGACGAGGCCGGACATGAGGGCGATCTGCATCTGCACGCCGAACGCCTCGGCGACCGAGAACTGGATGAGCTCGGCGCCCTGCGCCGGAAGCGGCGCGCGGAGCAGGATGATGATCGGCTCCGCCAGGAAGAAGCCTGCGACCGCGCACGCCAGGATGGCGAGCGCGATGATGATGATCCGCCGGCGCAGCTCCTCGAGGTGCTCGAGGAGGCTCATCGTGGCCTCGTCGTCCCTCATCGGTGGCGAGGCGTCACGTCAGCGTGCGCCGGGGCGCTGACGAGCGCCAGGGTCAGTGGGTGCGGTCCGAGCCGTCGCCGGCCGGGCGATCCTCGGCGGTGGTCGAGCGCTTCGGCTCGCCG
>JAICRD010000152.1 GCA_025937535.1 Chloroflexota bacterium
CTGCCGACCGGTCCCGGCGATCAGGATCGGCACGCGCCGCAGCGGCGGAGGTTGCTGAACCGCCAGGCGCTCGACGATCTCGGGCACCGCCCGCCCGAGCGCCGCGATCCTCGAGCCGAAGCTGCCGAATTCGTAACCATAGCGCTCGTAGTCGCGCCGGAACCAGCCAGCGCCCAGGCCGAGCACGACGCGGCCGCCACTGATGTGATCGACCGTCCGCGCGATGTCGGCGTGCAGGTTCGGGTTGCGGTACGAGTTGCACGCCACCAGCGGACCGAGCTGGATGCGCTCTGTAGCCTCGGCCCAGGCGGCCAGCAGCGACCAGCACTCGAAATGCGGCCCATCCGGCGGGCCGTACAGCGGGCTGAAGTGGTCCCACGTGTAGAGCAGGTCGTAGCCCAGCGCGTCGGTTCGGATCGCGGCATCCCGCAGCCGCGCCCACGAGCCGTGCTGTGGATGGAGCTGGGCAGCAATGCGAATCGGTCTGTCGGTCGTCATGGATTCCATGCTTGACCTTCCCCCAGAGGGAAAGTCAACCTTGGTGGGATGTTCCAGATCGGCCGCTTCGCGCGCCTGGCGGGCGTCAGCGCCAAGCAGCTGCGCGCCTATGACGAGATCGGCCTCTTTCGACCGGTCTGGGTCGACCCGTCGAGCGCCTATCGCTACTACTCGCCGGCCCAGCTGCCCGAGCTGCGCCGGATCCTGGGCCTGCGTCAGCTCGACATGCCGATCGACGAGATCATGCGGCTGGCGGCCGGCGGTGATCTCGCCGAGGCGCTTCAGCGCCGGCGCGCCGAGCTCGAGGCGGAGCGGCGGCGGGTGGAGGAGCGGCTGGCTGCGCTCGACATCTCCGTGGCCGACGACGCGGCCGTCGACGTCGTCGTCCGACCGGTTGCGGCCGACACGGTGGCGGTCATGACGGTGGGTGAAGGGGTGGGCCGAGCCTTCCACGAGCTGGAGTCATACGTGCGCGACCGTGGACGGCGGGCGCACCGGCCCCCGGGCGCGTTCCCCGAGGCGCGCGAGATCTTCGTGCCCATCACCGGTCCGATCGACGAGACGGATCGCATCGCCGTCCGTCGGCTGCCGGCGTGCCGCGTCGCATCGGTCATCCATCGGGGTGACTACGGCGGCGTGGCGCCGGCGCGCCAGCGGCTGCTGCAGTGGGTGGCGGCGGCCGGCCTCACACCCGATGGAGCGATGCGGACGCTCTACCTCCAGTTCGGGGCAGAACCGGACCTGCAGCTCCCACCGGGGTGGGTCGTGGAGCGCGACGCCGACTTCGTGACCGAGCTTCAGCTCCCCGTCGGGTAAGGCTTCTCAGCCTGGCATGAACGAGAGCCGGACCGTGCGCCGAGGGTTGTCGCGGTTCGGATCGAGCAGCGCGACCGACTGCCAGGTGCCCAGCGTCATGCGGCCTCCGACGACCGGAACGGTCAGGGACGGGGAAGCCAGCAAGGGCAGCACGTGATCGGCGCCATGGCCGGGGGATCCATGCGCGTGGCGCCATCGGTCGTCGCGCGGCAGGAGTCGGTCCAGCGCGTCGAGGAGGTCGTCATCTGATCCCGCCCCCAGCTCGCAGACCACCACACCGGCGGTGGCATGTGGCACGAAGACGGTGAGGAGGCCGTCATCGGCGTCGACATCGGTCAGGAAGCTGACGCAGGCGCCTGTCAGGTCCGTCAGCCCGCGGCTGCTGCCGGTGTCGATCTGAAGCTCGCGCGTCTCCATCGTTTACGGGGCTCCGTAGCTGTGCTCGCCGACGAGGAACAGCCCGGCACCGATGTAGGTGAACAGCACGCCGATGAACCCGAGCACGATCAGCCATGGCGAGAGCCGCTCCCAGCCGTCCCGCCGACCGGCGACGTGGAGGTAGGCGCCGAAGACGAGCCAGGTCGCCGCGGCGGCCAGCTCCTTCGGATCGTTGCTCCAATACGACCGCCAGGCGACGTTGGCCCAGACCGATCCCAGCACGATGGCGATGGTCAGGATAGGGAAGGCGATGAGCACGGCCCGATGGCCGACCATCCGGGTGACCGCCGCAGGAGGCAGCAGGCCGATGGCGTCGCCGCTCGCTCGCTGGCCGATCTCCGCGACCGCCGCGAGGAACGCGACGCCGGCGACGGCGTACGCCAGGATGGCGGCACCGACGTGGACGGTCAGGAGCGGCGACTGGAGCGCCGGGACGAGCGACTCCACCCGGTTGTCGAGTCCCATGGCGAATCCGACGACGCCCGCCGCCAGGAGCGCGGCCAGCGGAGCCAGGCCAGCGATCGGCTGCGTTCGTGAGAGGACGATGAACGTGCCGAGCAGCGTCGCGGCCAGGGCGATGCTGAACTCGTGGAGGTTCGACCACGGCGCATGCCCGACGGTGAGCGCGCGCAGGGCCACCGAGACGGCCAGCAACCCGAAGGCTGCGCCGATGCCGATCAGGAGGGCGCGCGCCTGCCGCTCGGCGCCCGGCGCACCGGCGACGGAGATGCCATCGGCCGCAACGGGCCCCGGCACTCGTGCCACGCTGACGAGGGCGAGCGCGAGGCCCGTGGCCGTCGTCAGGATGAGGATGGCCAGCGACGCGACCAGCAGGGTGGAGATCAGGTCCGTCATGGAGCTATCCGTGGTGGCCGCCGGTCAGCCGGCGGGTCGGGTGAGCGGTCGCCCAGCTGTCAGTCGAGGAGGTCGACGTCCGCGACACCGGTCCGGGTGCCGCATCGGTAACAGGACGCATCCCCGGCGGACAGGGTTGCGCCGCAGTTGACGCATTCGAGCAGGAGATCGCGCTCGCAGCTGGTGCAGAAGCGTGCGCCCGCGGGGTACTGCAGCCCGTCGAAGGCGCAGTAGGGAACGCCGCGCGGCCGCTCGACCCCCTCGCTTGCCGGAGGCAGCGCGACCGCCTCGCGTGGACCGCCCGAGTCGCCCAGTCCGACCTGGCTGACGCGCAGATAGCCGATGACCAGCCACAGCACGTACAGGCCGACGAGGCCGATGGCGACGATCGGGAAGAAGAGGCCAAGCCGGTCGCCCCAGCCGGAGGCGATCCAGTCGGCGATGTCGTGGACGAGCTCCATGGAGGCTCGATTCTAGCAAAGGACCGGTGCGCTACACTCCGCCGAACACACGCACCCGGAGCAGCATGTCGCGGCAGCGCCTTGACCCTCGCACCCCGCTCAGCGAGCTCCACGTTCACCTCGGAGCCGCCGTCACACCGGCCATCATGTGGGGCATCGCCCACGCACAGGGCATCCGGCTGCCGACCAAGGACTACTGGGCCTTCCGCGACCTGATCACGGTCGGGCGGCGCAAGCGGAGCTTCGAGGCGTACCTCGAGCTGTTCCACTGGACGGAGCTCATCCAGTCCAGCCCGATCGCCGTCGAGCGCAGCGTGTACGAGGTCATCGGCGGCGCATACCGCAAGAACAACGTGACCCAGGTCGAGCTGCGCTTCAATCCGATGAAGCGCAACCGCGGCGGCGAGCAGGATCTCGACCACATCATCGCGGCGGCGGTGCGCGGCATGGATCGCGCCGTGCTCGAGTATCCGCAGGTCCGCGCAGGCCTGATCTTCTGCCTCGATCGAGGCTTTTCGATCGAGCTCAACGAGATCATCGCCGCCAAGGCGATCGCGTGGCAGAGCCGCGGGGTGGTCGGCATCGACATCGCCGGTCCCGTGGTCGAGGGCTTCAGCTTCGCCGACTACACCGATATCTACCGCGCCTGCCGCAGGGCGGGGCTCGGCCTGACCGTGCACGCCGGCGAAACGGGCGGGGCCGATGAGGTCCGCGACGCCCTCGTGGCATTGGAGCCCGACCGCATCGGCCACGGCGTCCACGGCGCCGATGACGCAGACGTGGTCGCCATGCTGCGCGAGCGAGGCACCGTTCTGGAGGTGTGCCCCAGCTCGAACCTGAATACCGGCGTGCTCCGCAACCTGGGCGACGTCCGTCGGGTGGTTCGCGCGCTGATCGACGGCGGCGTGCGGTTTACCGTCAGCACCGATGGGCCCGAGATGCTGCGTTCGTATCTCCGGGACGAGCTCGCCCTGCTGATGCGCAACGACATCCTGTCGATCGACGAGGTCCGACGAGCCATCGAGGTGGCCGAGGAGGCGAGCTTCCTGGACCGCGCGCCGGTCATCGAAAGCTCGGTCGCCGGACGCTCCGTCACGATGGCGGACGGGCACGCGCCGATCCCCATCGGGGCGCGCTCCTAGGACCCTATACTCGCGGTCGTGTCCTCCATCTGGCGCCCCGTCCGAGAGCGCGCACCGGCCCGCAGCATGATGGTCGTCGTCGCCCACCCGGGTGACGAGGCGTTCGGCTTCGGTGGCGCGATCGCGACGGCCGTGGCCGAGGGCGCGTACGTCGTGGTCGTGTGCGTCACGCGCGGCTGGTATGACAGCCGCCTCGCCGAGAAGTCGCCCGCGCCCGGCGGCAAGAACCGCGACGTCAAGCTCGACGCGCTGACCTGGCGCAACCTCGACACCGTCCGCGAGGACGAGCTGCGGCGTTCCGTTGCCTTGCTCGGCGTCCGGGTGGTGCGCATGCTCGACTACGTCGAGGGCGACCTCGACCGCGTCGACTTCGACCACCTGGTGGGACGCATCGTCGAGCCGATCCGGATGCATCGGCCGGAGGTCATCCTCTCCTTCGGGCCCGACGGCGTGACGGGTGACAGCGATCACATCGTGCTCTCGCGAGCGGTGCGCGCCGCGTACGACCGTGCGGCCCGGCCGCTGGCCTACGAGGACGACATCGAGGAGGACCAGGTCGCCTGGCGCGCGGCGAAGCTGTACCAGCTCGTGGTGCCGCGCTCGGCGGTCGGCGTCCTCGGCGGTCGGGCGCCGGCTGACTACGGATCGGCCGCTGCGTCCACCCTCTCGCTCGAGCTCGGGGACCTGGCAGCGCTGAAGCTGGCGGCCATCAGCCGGCACGTCTCGCAGACCGGCTCCGCGGGACCGTTCCACGACTGGGGGCCCGAGGCCCGCGACGCATTCCTCGCCACCGAGGAGTACCGGTTGGCCGTCTCCGCGCTCCCCGTTCCGGCCGGCGGTGATGTCGCTCCCGAGACGGGCCTGTTCGACGGGCTCGTCTGAGCGTCCGACGCGGACTTGTCTCGCGACTGGAAATTTGCGCCGGCGGCGGACCATTACACGGCCGTGGCGTCGCATTCGGGCCTGACGCGAGCGTGGACGCGGCGGACAAGAGGCTCATTCGCCGGATAACGTGCCGCTGAGCGCACGATTTTCACCTCGCGGCGCTCGAAGGGGAATTCTGCGACCAGTGCGCACAATTCCCATTCGAGAGGCCCCAGCGGTCCGGTGCCTCA
>JAICRD010000146.1 GCA_025937535.1 Chloroflexota bacterium
CGGGCGACAACGCGGAGCGGCTGATGGTCTACCGGCGCACCGATCAGCCCTGCTACCGATGCGGGCGGCCGATCAGCCGGATCGTCATCGGCCAGCGAAGCACCCACTTCTGCCCGCGCTGCCAGCCGGAGCCGGTAGCATCCGACGCGCGATGAAGGTCATCGGCCTGACCGGCAACATCGGCTGCGGCAAGAGCACCGTGGCCGCCATGCTGCGCGAGCACGGAGCCGCCACGATCGACGCCGATGCGGTCGCCCGCGAGATCCGTCACAACGACGCCGATGCGCGCGCCGCGATCGTCCGACGCTTCGGCACGTACGACGCGAGCCAGCTGGCGCAGGTCGTCTTCGCCGATGCCGACGCGCTGCGCGACCTCGAGCGGATCCTCCACCCGCGCGTCCGCGGCGCCATCCGGGCGCGGCTGGCCGAGCTGGATGAGGGCGGCGTCGAGGTGGCCGTGGTCGAGGTCATCAAGCTGATCGAGTCACCGCTGGCCGATGCCTGCGACCAGATCTGGGTCGTGCGCTGTGACGAGGCCGACGCCATCCGACGCCTCGCCGAGTCACGCGGCATGGACGAGGAGACGGCCCGGCGCCGCCTTGCCAACCAGTCGTCGCAGGATGCAAAGATCGCCGCGGCCGACGTCGTGATCGACGGGTCCGCGGCGATGGATGAGACGCGCCGCCAGGTGGAGATCGCCCTGGCGGCGTTGCGCGCCTCCGGCTAGGGCAGCTCCGCCGCCTCCGGCACCGGGAACTCGAACTCTTCGAGCAGCCGGTCGAGCGTCGAGCCCTCCGTCTCGGCGGATCGGTCGTCCTCGGCCGCTCGCAGGACGAACGTGAACTGCGCTCCCGCCGCCTGGAGCTCGGTGATCTTTTCGGCGGTCGCCAGGTCGGTCCGCAGGATGTAGAGCGATCCGTTGCGGACGAGGATGTCGAGCTGCTGGAGCGTCGTCTTCGTCGACGGTCCAGACAGGCGCGGAGCCTCGCCGTCGGGAGCCGGCTCCTCGCCGTCCGCTGGCGGCTGGGGCGTACCGCCGCCGGCCGCGAGCGGGTTGACGGTCAGCGTCGCGATCAGGTCGACCGGCTGCCCGGGCTGCAGCGTGCCACCGACCGCCCGATCGTCGGGCACGGTCATGCTCACCGCGCGCAGGTCCGGCATGGACGGGTCGAACTCCTCGCCCGGCCGAAGGATCGAGAAGACGGCGCCGGCGTCGGTCGAGGCGAGGAGGTTCGGCGTCAGCAGCTGGCCGGCGCTGACCGGCACGCTCACGACGCGCCCGAGCACCTCGTCCATGCTCGTGAACGCCGTCTCGTTGATCGGGTCCACCGGGACGTTGCGCATCACGACATCGGCTTCCGCGATGGTCTTGCGGCCGGGGATCTCGACCGCGGCAACGACCACCTGGCGCATCTCGACCTCCCCCTGGTTGGTCAGCCCGCTGGCCTGCAGGGCGATGTAGACCGTCGCCGCCACGAGGAGGGCGACGATGACACCGACAGCGATGTAGACCTTCGATCGCCGGCTGTTCTTGTCCGAGTACTCGAACTCCACGGAGGGGATCTCCTTCTGGGTGACTTACGACCAGGGGATGAGGCGCGCGCGCTGCACCATTCGCAGCTCCGCGCAGTCAGGGTCGGCGCAGATCGGGCTGATCGCCCGGCCGGTGATCGTGTTGGAGCCGACGGTCTCGACCTCGAAGGCCGCGAAGCCGATGATCTCGACGTACTCGCCCTCGGTCGGCTCGCTGGAGACGTACAGGGTGGCGTTGGCGAGCCGGGTCACCGGCTGGCCGTCGCTGTTGGTGGCATGCGCGCGGACGGTGAACATGTAGCAGCCGCTCGCCAGCCCATCGGTGTCGACGGTCATGGTGGAGGCCGTGCCCTGCCCGTTGCCCGGCGTAACCGACGGTGCGCTGAAGCTGACGGTCATGCCGGCCGGTGGCGCGACCGGGTTGAGAATGCAGTCGCTCAGCGAGTCGGGGTCCCAGCTCAGCGCCACCTCCGTCGCCGAGCCACCCGTCAACCAGTTGTCGTTCCGAACCCGGATCGTGTAGGTCACCGTCTCGCCGTACGACGCAGCCGATGCGCTGAGCGTCGAGTTCAGCAGGTGAAAGCCGCGCGTCGCGCCGCCGACGTAGACCGGGACCGGATGGCGGCGTCCCTTGTACGGGACGTTGGATTCGCCCATCACCCACACCGTGTAGATGCCGGGCGCGACCGCGTTCGTCGAGAAGTCCTCCATCCCGACGGTGCGGACCATCTCGTTGGAGGCGAAGGTGAAGTTATCGGGGTTGAAGACGGGCTCGTTCATCTCCCCGGCGGCGGGAGCCGCGGTGCCGGGCACGGGGAGGATGTTGTCGGCCGGATCGGGTGCGTCCTCGTCGCCCAGCAGCTGCAGCTCAACCGAGCCGGTGAACTGGTCGTTACGTGAGACCGTGAAGCTCGAGCCGTCGGTCGGCGAGGCGGTCGTCGACGGGAGCGTGATGCGCGACGGTGGGGTGATGGAGAAGTCGGGGATCGCCCGCACCGTCCCGTCATAGACAGCGAGGAAGATCCGATCGCCCGGGTCGTACATGTCGGCGAAGGCGTCCACCAGGTGGCCGGTGTTGTGGCCGGACAGGGTCGCCACCTGGAGCGCACCGGTCGGGGGCTGGACGGCGGCGGGGAAGCCGGGGCCCGGGTAGCCCGAGTACACGTATGCGGCCTGTTCCGCCTTCATGATGTTCTCATTGACGCCCGGCTCCGCGCCGTTGAAGTAGTCGCGTGACGTGATGTCGCGAAAGTCGCGGATGTCGAGGTTGATGAACCCGCGGAACTCGTTGCTGTTGAGCGCCTTGCTCCCGAGGCCGTAGATGTCGAACAGGGGGCCCTTGGTCGTCAGTGACGCCGGTGTTCGAACGTCGTAGCCGAGCGGGTTGGCGTCGACCCGGCCGGACGTGCTGGTGGCCTCGGTGGCCAGCACGTCGACGAAGCTGCCTCCGGGACCGGGCGGACCGTCGTAGCGGCGGACGACCAGCGGCAGGGCGGGCTCCTGGATGAGGCTGCATCGTGCTCGCGCGCCGACCCCGAGCGTCGGGACCCCGACGACGCGCGCCAACGTCGTCTCGACGTCGCCGGAGATCGCCACGCGGACGGAGGTCGACGAGACGACGACGCCACTCACGAGCTCGTCGGCGTCGAGGAAGCCGCTGCCGTCCTCGTCCTCGTACACCGCCGGGTCCGCCATGACGCCGGTGGTCCCGGACGGCGAGCCCTCCAGGTTCACACCCGCCACGCTGCGGGCGCGCGTCAGGGCGGCGGCCTCGTCGGCCACGGCGCCATCCTTCAGCGACTGGCAGGCGGCGAGGGCGGCCGCATCGGCGGCGGTCTGCATGTGCCGGCGCTCGGCCATGACCCGTCCGACGTCGATGGCGATGCCGGCCACCGCGAGAAGCACGATGATCCCGAGCGCGACGATGACGAGCACCTGTCCACGGGCGGCGGGTACGTCACGCCGCATCAGTTCATCACCATCGACGCATCGGCGCTGAGCTCGAAGAGGCCGTTGCCGTCGCCGTCCAGGATCGAGTCGAGCAGCGGCACCACGATCGACTGGTTGTACTTGAGCTCCACGCGCACGAGGCAGCCCTCGCCCGAGTCGACCGTGCAGTAGTTCGTCGGCGAGGCGGTCCGGGGGCAATCGGTGCCGGGGGCGGTGCCGGCCGCGCAGAACGAGACCTCGACGTCACCGTTCTGCCACAGGTCGTGGAGGCCGTCGCCATTCAGATCGGCGCCGGCCGGGCAGGGCACTGACGCGGAGAAGTGCGGTGAGCTGTTGCTCAGGAAGCCGAACGCCTGGGTGGCGGCCGTGACGGCGGAGGTGCATCGGTCGATGCCGTTCTCGCTGCTCGTCTCGGTGCCCATGAAGCGGTAGATCGACGCCTGACGAGCGGCCTCGCGCGCGGCGTTGGTGAGCGACACGTTGGCGCCGAACAGGAGCCCGAACTGGATGATGCCGACGACGATCACGAGCAGCGGAAGGAGCACCGCGGCGAACTCGACCATCGCCTGCCCGCGATCGCCCGCGCACGCGCGCACGGCCGGCGGCGCCGGCATCGGTGCAGTGCGTGGCTCGGGCATGGTCGTCATGGGCAGCCCGATCCTATGAATCGACCTCTGGTACCGATATAGGTCGTTGGGGGTGGTTCACATGGGACCGATGGAGCGACAGGAGAACACGACAGGCGTTGTCAGGAGTCGCCGCTAGAATCGACAGCCCATGCCCGACCTGAAGGTCCACGCCCCGTACGAGCCCACCGGTGATCAGCCTGCCGCGATCGCCGAGCTTGCCGACGGCATTCGCCAGGGCTTCAAGCACCAGGTGCTCCTCGGCGCCACGGGCACCGGCAAGACCGCGACCGCCGCGTGGCTCATCCAGGAGGTGCAGAAGCCGACGCTCGTCATGGCCCACAACAAGACGCTCGCGGCGCAGCTGTACCAGGAGTTCAAGGAGTTCTTCCCGGACAACGCGGTCGAGTACTTCGTCAGCTACTACGACTACTTCCAGCCCGAGGCGTACCTGCCGCGGACCGATACGTACATCGAGAAGGACTCGTCCCGCAACGAGGAGATCGACCGGCTGCGGCACAACGCCACGCGGGCGCTGTTCGAGCGCCGGGACGTCGTGATCGTGGCGTCCGTATCGGCCATCTATGGGCTGGGTGCGCCGGTCGATTACGGCGCCACCGTCATCCAGCTCAAGCGCGGCGGTCACTATCGGCGCGACGGCATCCTGCGCCACCTGGTCGATCTCCAGTACCAGCGCAACGACGCGGCCCTGGGCCGAGCGAAGTTCCGCGTCCGCGGTGACGTGCTCGAGGTTCAGCCGCCGCACGGTGAGTTCGTCGTGCGGGTGGACTTCTTCGGCGACGAGGTCGAGCGGATCGTCGAGATCGATGACCTGACCGGCGAAGTACTGGCCGAGCGCGGCGAGGTCAATCTCTACCCGGCGACCCACTACGTGACGCCGCGCGACAAGATGCTGGTCGCGATCGACAGGATCAGCGACGAGATGGAGGAGCGCGTGCGCTGGCTTCGCGACCAGGGTCGCGACCTCGAGGCCGCCCGCCTCCAGCAGCGGACCCTTTTCGACCTCGAGATGATGCGCGAGGTCGGCTACTGCTCGGGGATCGAGAACTACTCGCGCCACCTCGCCGGCCGCGAGGCGGGCAGCCGGCCCTGGACGCTGATCGACTACTTCCCGACCGACTTCCTGCTGGTCGTGGATGAGAGCCACATCACCATCCCGCAGGTCCATGGCATGTACAAGAACGACCGGACCCGCAAGGAGATCCTGGTCGACTTCGGGTTCCGGCTGCCATCGGCACTCGACAACCGGCCGCTGACCTTCGAGGAGTTCGAGGATCACATGAGCCAGGTGGTCTACATGTCGGCCACCCCGGGCCC
>JAICRD010000125.1 GCA_025937535.1 Chloroflexota bacterium
AGCGACCGGGGCGTTCGATGCGGGAAGGCGTAGTCGATCTTGTCGGCCCAGCCGGCGTAGTAGAAGAAGTGGGCCGCGGCCAGCGGCACGTCGACGTCGCGCGACTCCTTGATCGGCTTGCCGGAGTTCATGCTCTCGACGACCGCGAACTCGCGGCTGCGCTCCTGGAGGATGCGCGCGATGCGGTACAGGTACTTCGCGCGCTCGCTGCCAGGCAGCTTCGACCAGCTCGACCGATGCGCCTCGCGGGCCGTGGCCACCGCGCGGCCGACGTCCGCCTTCGAGGCGTGGGCGACGTTCGCGAGCGGCTCTTCGGTGGCCGGGTTGATGACGGTGAACGTCTTGCGCGGCTTCGACGGGCGGAACTCGTTGCCGATGAAGAGGCCGTACTCCGGCTCGATGTGGATGTGGTCGGTCGCTTCCGGAGCGGGCGCGTACTCCCACGGGCTCTCACCGGGCACGGTCAGGCCCCACGAGTTCGGCGCCGGCCGCGATTCCGGCTTCTTCGTCAGGGTCATCACCGTCGATTATCGCACCTGGCACGCGGTCGGCCGACCGCCGGCGCTGAGGCGGCCCACAACGTGCAGAGCAGCCGCCGATGGACCGGAGCTCGGGTCCGATCCGCGCTGCGCTCGGGGTCAGCGTGGGCTGGGTCGGCATCAGCATGATCGGCGACGGCGTTCCCGCGCTGCTGCTTCCCCACAGGCTGCTGTCCGGTGGCGTCACCGATGCCACGACCCTGGGCATCACCAGCCTCCTCGGGATCGCGCTGGCCGCGGCCGTGCAACCGTTCGCCGGCCGATGGAGCGACCGCGTCGGGCGCCTCCCGGTCATCGGCATCGGGGCGTCCATCGCGACTGCCGGCCTGCTGACGCTGGTCGCGACGCCGGCGGTCACGATCGGCGCGGTCGTGACGCTCGCGGGCGCGAGTGTCGCGCAGGCGGGCTATCAGCCGATGCTCCCCGACAGGCTGCCGCCCCGCTGGCGGGGACGGGCCGGCGGCCTCAAGAGCGCATTCGACGTCGGCGGCGCGATGCTCGCATTCGTGCTCCTCGGAGCGCTCGTCGGCGCGGGCGAGCCGGTGCTGGCCGGGCTCGCGCTGGCTGCGGTGCTCGGCATCGGCTTCGCCCTCTCGTGGCTGTTGGCCGGACGAGGCTCACCGCCGGTCGACGCCGTCGAGTCACGGGGCGGGACGGGCTCCTCACTGCTCCGGGTGGTTGCCGCCCGGTTCCTGTTCCTGCTCGGCATCTACGCCGTCGGCCGGTTCCTGCTGCTCTTCGTGGCCGATCGCTTCGGGCTCACGCCCGACGCCGCCGCGGCCGAGGCGGGCATGGCGCTCGCCAGTCTGGCCCTCGTGACCGTCGCCGCGTCGCTGCCGGCGGGCTGGCTCGCAGATCGCATCGGCCGGCGCGCGCTGATGGTCGGCGGTGGACTGGTGGGCGGCGCCGGAATCGCGCTGCTGCCTGCGGCGGACTCGATGGTCGCGCTGATCGGCGCCGGGTCACTCATGGCGATCGGGTCGGCGGCCTTCGGATCGGCCAGCTGGGCGCTGCTCGCCGACCTGAGCCCGGCACCGCGCGCCGGAGGAGCGCTGGGCCTCGCGAACCTCGGCACGGCCGGCGCTGCCGCGGCTGCCGGCGGGTTCGGCGCAATCATCGACGTCAGCGGGTTCGGCGCTGCATTCGCCCTGGCCGCCGCGTGCTCCGTCGCCGGCGCGATCGTCGCCCTGACCCTGACCGAACGCACGACACAGCCGATGCTGGCCGCATCGATGGAAGGAGCCCCCTGATGGCCCGCCGCTTCGCGATCGACGTACCGACCATCCTCTCCGTGCTGTACGCGCCGCTGCAGCCGATCGTCAAGCGCCTGCACATCCCACGGCGAGGGTCGCGGCGCTTCGAGCCCGGCGACATCAACCTGCCAGATGGCTACGTCGCCGAGGTCGTGGCGAGCAAGCTCACGGCTCCCGTGCACGTCTGTTTCGACCCCGATGGCGTGGCCTACGTCACCGAGTCCGGCCACAAGAGCGACTCGGCGCCGCGGGTGGTGCGCGTCGACCCTCGAACCGGCGAGCTTCGGACCGTGGTCGACCTCACCGATCGGTGGGCGACGACCGGGGCTGCCACGGGTGCCGCCTGGCACGACGGCGCGCTGATCATCGCGAACACCGATGCGCTGCTGCGGGCCGACCTCGGGACCGGCGCGGTGACCGAGCTCGTTGGCGGGCTGCCCGGGCTCGGCGACCACCAGACCAACCACCCACTCATCGGTCCCGACGACCGCGTGTACTGGGGCCAGGGATCCGCCACCAACATGGGCGTCGTGGGCGCCGACAATTTCGGCTACGAGTGGCTCGCGGCGCATCCCGACGTGTGCGACGTGCCGGCCGAGGACGTCGAGCTCGTCGGCCGCAACTACGACGTGCCGAACGTGCTGGGCAACCCGCTCACGTCCGTCCAGAGCGGCGCCTTCGTGCCGTTCGGCACGACCACGGTCGCCGGCCAAGCGATCACCGGCCGGCCGAAGGCCAACGGCGCGATCCTGAGCTGCCTGCCCGATGGCAGTGACCTGCGCGTCGTCGCGTGGGGACTGCGCAACCCGTACGGCATTGCTTTCGCGCCGGACGGCCGGCTGTACGCGACCGAGCACGGCTCCGATGAGCGGGGCGCGCGGTTCATCGTCGGCGACCCCGACGACCTGTACGAGATCCGCGAGGGAGCCTGGTACGGCTGGCCCGACTTCGCGTCCGGCATCCGCCTCGATGACGCCCGGTGGGGAGACGGCGGCCAGGGCCGCGAGCCGGTGCTCGCCCGCTTCCCCGATCCCGATCCCCCGAAGCCGGTGACGAGCTTCCAGACCCATGCCGCCGCGAACGGGCTCGACTTCTCGCGCGACGAGTCCTTCGGCTTCGTCGGGCAGGCGTTCGTCGCCCTCTTCGGCGATCTGGCGCCGGTGACGACCGCGCGTCAGATCGTGCCGGCCGGCTTCAAGGTCGTGCGCGTCGACCCGGCAACCGGTGCGATCAGCGACTTTGCCGTGAACCGGATCCAGGGCCCGGCCTCGAAGCTCATGCACGGCGGCTTCGAACGGCCGAGCCACTGCGCGTTCGGGCCTGACGGCGCGCTCTACGTCGTGGACTTCGGCCAGATCAAGATCGCCATCGAGAAGGGCGGCATCCGCATGCAGCAGGGCACCGGCGCGCTGTGGCGGATTCGCCGGGTCGGCGGACCTGCTTCCGAGCTGCCACAGCCGGCGCGGAAGGTGCCCTTCTACCCGATCCAGGCGGGCGTGGTGATCGCACTGGCGGTTGGCGCGGTCGCGGCGGTGGCCGCCGTCCTGCGACGACTGCTCGGACGCCGCTAGCGCTACTCGACCGACCCGAACAGGAGGACCGATTCGGCCCAGCCGACGTCGCCCTCGCGCTGGACGCCGTCGATCGTGGCGAGGTCGAGCCCGCGGACCTCGAGCCGCGCGCCGCCACATTGCGGCGGGAAGGACTCGGCAATCGCCTCGCACAGCAGGACCGTGCCGTCCGCGTTGACGAACAGCGCGCCGCTCACGAGGACGGGATCGTCGGCACCACGGTGGCCAAGCGCCTGGCTGACGGTCATGGCGCCACCGGCACCACTCGCATCGCCGTTGGTGATGACGAGCACCGCCGGTCGCGATCCGTTCGCGGGCGGCGGTGTGTCATCGCTGTCGACCGGATCGTCGGGGCCGCCGGCCGCGGTGCAAGCGGCGAGCAGGAGGGCCAGGAGGGCGGCCGCGGTCAGGGAACGCATTGGTGTCGTCGGACGCGCGGCACGGCCGAATGGTTCCCGCAGCACGTCACCGGTCGAGGACGCCCTCGAGGCGCAGGAGGAACTGCTTGCGCTCGAGGCCGCCGGTGTAGCCCCCGAGACCGCCGCCGGCGTGAACGACCCGGTGGCACGGGACCACGATGGGGACGGGATTCGACCCCAGCGCGTTGCCGGCGGCGCGGTACGCGTTCGGCGAGCCGGCCGCGGCGGCCACGTCCCGGTAGCTGACGACCGATCCGAACGGAATGCGGGCCGTGGCTCGCAGGACGTCAGCACGGAACCCGCGCATCAGCCGCCAGTCGATCGGGAGCTCGAAGTCGCGCCGCGTGCCGCCGAAGTACGAATCGAGCTGGTGGCGAACGTCATCGGTCCGTTCGGGTGCAGCCATGACGCGCGGCGAGATGCGCGCGGCCAGCTCGTCGAGCTGCTCGTCGATCGGCTCGCCCGGATACGACAGGCGCACGAGCCCGCGCGGCGTGACGAAGACCGTCAGCGGGCCGAGCGGCGAGTCGTAGCTGCCGTAAGCAACGTCGAGCAGACCGTCCTCGGCCGCCCGGCGGGCGAGCATGGCGCGCAGGTGGTCCACGTCGAGGGCGGGCGACGCCGGCGCCGACAGCCGGCGCTCGAGCTCATCGGTCATGGCGTCACCTCCTGGCGCAGCCTGCGCAGGCCGGCGCTCACGTTCTGTCGGGCGGCCTCCTCGCTGATGCCCATCCGTGACCCGATCTCCGCGTAGGCCAGGTCGAGGACGAAACGATGGACGATCGCCGCACGCTGCTTTGCCGGCAGGGCACGGACGCTGAGCCACAGCCCGTCATCGGCGAGATCCGGCCCCGACGGCGCCACCGGCTCGACGCCATCCAGGTCACGCGCCGGCCGTCGCGACGATCGACGGACCGCATCGGTCGCCTTGCGCTGCGCGATGGTGTACAGCCAGGCACGCAGATTGTCGCCGTGGCGAAGTCGCGGATAGGCTCGCAACGCGGACATGTAGGTCTCCTGCAGGCAATCCTCCGCCTCGGTCGGGCCGACGAGGCCGATCAGAAATCGATGCAGCTCCGCCGCGTGAGCGTCGACGAGCCGTTCGAATGGCGGCAGATGCACGCTGGATCTAACGCTGCGGGAGTCCAGGGCGTGAGATCACGCTGCGGCGCGACGCACGAAGTCCTCGATGGCCGACGGATCGTCGGCCTCGATGACGGCGGCTCCCCCACCGGACCCGTCGTCTCCGATCCAGCCGACCGTGATGCCCGGGTTCTGGCCGTTCGTGCCGTCCGGCGCGAAGAGGTGCGCCGAGCCACGGACTTCGTCGCCCTGGGCCACTGCCCAGTCGTCCATCAACCCGCGCCGCGCCCGGCCATCGTCGAGGGCAGCGGCGAGTGCGGCGACGTCGAGCCCATCCGTCTCGTTGGCCACCTCGAGGATGACGTGGCGCAGGCTGATGCATCGGCTCTCCGCCCAGAACGCGCGTCGCAGCCCACGATCCAGCGCCTCCGAGGCTCCCAGCGACTGGAGCTTCGCCGCCTGGACGGCCTCCATCGGCGGCAGCATCGTGACCGGATAGGCAGAATCCGGGGCCGACCATGCCCGCCAGCCCGCCCGCGGCGCCAACGACGCGGCCACCGGCCACTCGGACTCCCGCTCCCGGCGCGGCGTCGGCTCGTTGTTGAACAGCTCGAGCGGGAAGGCGTGGTGATCGAATGTCACACGGCCCTCGAGGCCGAGGCGTCGGCGGGCGTCCCACAGGCGCCACACGACCGCGTGCGACCAGGGGCAGGAGAGGTCCGACCAGACCTGGATCGTGTTCGGGGCGACGTCCATGGGTTCGACTCTAGCCGTTCCGCGGCCGAACGGTCGTCTGGGCAATGGACTTGTCAGGTACCAACCGCGGCCGGCTTAGGCGGGCCAGGGAACCTTTGTGGCCTTCAATGACCGTCACCTGCCAACCGGGGTCAGCAAGTGACGAGAATCCGGGTCGGCACATCGCCGAAGCCGATCCTTGTTGGCAGGTGCCGAATTGTGCTGTCCAACGCGGCGACAGCCGGCGTACCCGTGCGCCGGCATGGGGTCAGTCGAGGGTGAAGTAATCGCCGCCGGAGTAGCGGCCGGTGCGCTCCTTGCGGATCTGCATGAGCACGTCGTTCAGCAGGCTGGAGGCGCCGAAGCGGTATCGGTCGGGCGTCATCCAGTCGGGGCCGAGGGTCTCGTACAGCACGACCAGGTAGCTGATGGCCTCCTTGGCGGTCCGGATACCCCCCGCGGACTTCATGCCCACCGCCCGTCCGGTCTGCCCGTAGAAATCGCGGATGGCCTCCATCATGACGAGCGAGCTCGGCAGCGTGGACGCGGGCGTCACCTTGCCGGTCGACGTCTTGATGAAGTCGGCACCGGCGGCCATGGCGAGGACCGATGCCCGCCGGATGTTGTCGTACGTCTCCAGCTCGCCGGTCTCCAGGATGACCTTGAGGTGGGCGTCGGCGCAGG
>JAICRD010000114.1 GCA_025937535.1 Chloroflexota bacterium
CACCGCCTCGACGTCCTTGCCCATGTCGAGCACGACGGCCGAGTCGGTCGTGCGCTGCACGTTGCCGGTCATGATCTCGCCCTCGCGGGCGGCGTATTGCTGGAACACGACGTCACGCTGTGCCTCGCGCAGCCGCTGCCGGTACACCTGGCCGGCGGTCTGCGCGGCGATGCGGCCGAGCTGGGCCTGGGTCACGTTCTCGGGGATGCGCACCTTGCCGCCAACGCCGGTGGCCGGATCGATCTTCTGCGCCTCCTGCACGATCATCTGGAGCTCGGGGTCCTCGATCTCCTCGGGCGTGGCGACCACGTCGTACTCACGCGCGACGCTGATCTCACCGCTCTCCGGGTCGACCGTGACGACCACGTTCTCGGGCGCGTCGGCATTGCGCCGATAGGCCGACTCGATCGCCTGCTCGAGGGTTCGAATCAGGATCTCCGGCGGCACACCCTTCTCGGCGTTCAGTTGGAGCAATGCTCCGATGAAGTCTCGATTCATGGCCGCTCCTCGCTCCACGCCGGATCGATCGCCCGGGACAAACAAAGACGTGGGATGGCGAACCGACCCACGTCCTTGGCATTAGGTTCAATATTTGTGGTTCGCAGTTTGGCCGGCAGAACCGCCCCGAAGTATATCGGATCGCCCGCTTCCCCGCCACCGACGGGCCCGATCAGCCCCCGGTGATGAGCCGCTGGATGTCCTGGATGCTGATCAGGATGACGAGCGCGATGAGGACCGCGAAACCGGTCAGGTAGATCAGTGCCTCGCGCTCGGCGGGCAGCTTGCGGCGCCGAACGGCCTCGATCGCGACGACCGCGATGCGGCCACCGTCGAGCGGCGGGAAGGGAAGCACGTTCAGCACCGCCAGGTTGATCGAGAGAAGCCCGACGAAGAACAGCTGGCTCACCAGCGGCGCCTCGAGCACGCGACCGGTTTCCTGCGCGATTCCGATCGGTCCTCGTGCGTCGGGCGCTCCCGGATTGAGGCCGATCAGGCCGCCGACGGCATCGGCCAGGCCGCCGGGGATCTGGACCGCCAGCGTCCATGCCGCGCCGGTCCCGCGCGCGACCGCGTCCAGCGGGCCGTCCACGACCGACGGCTGCTCCACGATGCGTGCGGGGTCGTAGGCGAAGCCGATCGGGCCGATGCCCTGGGCTCGCTCCTCCTCGGTCACGTTGCGCGGCGTGACGGGGACGTCGATCTGCTCGCCGTCGCGCTCGACCTGCAGCTGAACCTGCTGGCCGCCGTGGTCGCGGACGTATTCGGTCAGGTCGTTCGAGCGCTCGAACGTGCGGCCGTCGACACCGGTGATGACGTCGCCCACCTGAAGGGCGTCCTCCGCCGGGCTGTCGGGCTGGATCTCGGTGATCGTGAGCGGGCCCTCGCCCACCTGCAACGGCATGCTGAAGGCGACGGCGAACAGGCTGGCGGCCAGCACGAAGTTCATCGCGACGCCGGCGAAGAGGACGACGAAACGGATCCAGACCGGCTTGCGGTTGAACGCTCCGGCCATCGCTTGCTCGACGTCCGCATCGGTCAGTCCCTGCTCGCGCAGGCGCTTGACCTCGACGTCGCCGTCCTCGCCGAGCATGCGGACGAAGCCACCGAGCGGAATCCAGTTCACGCTGTAGCGCGTGCCGCGCCACATCACCGATGCGATGCGTGGCGGGAAGCCGATCCCGAACTCCTCGACCGTGATGCCGGCACGCTTCGCGACCAGGAAGTGGCCGAGCTCGTGGACGAGGACCAGCACCACCAGGATCCCGATGAAGGCGGCGACGGTTCCCATGACGTCCATCAGTCGATCTCCGCCCGCAGCGCCTCGCGGACCTCGAGGTCGACCGCCACGATGGCCGGAAGGTCCGGTTCTGCATCGGTCCCCCAGCGCTCGACAGCCCCTTCGATGGTGGTCGCGATGGCCGGAAACGCGATGCGGCCACCCAGAAACGCCTCCACGGCGACCTCGTCGGCGGCGTTCAGGACAACGCCGCGATTACCGCCCGCCTCGGCGGCAGCCCGGACGGCGGCATAGGCGGGATAGTCCGCGTCGGCCAGCGCGGCGAACTCGAGCGTGCCCCACTCGGGCGGCGTGGACGCGCGCGCGGGCGACGGCAGGCGATCGGGGTAGGTGAGCGCGAACTGGATCGGGAGTCGCATGTCGGGCATCCCCAGCTGCGCCTTGTACGAGCCGTCGCGGAACTCGACCAGCGAGTGGACGACGCTCTGCGGATGAATCACAGCATCGATCTTAGAGTACGGAATCTGGTACAGCCATTTGGCCTCGATGGCCTCGAAGGCCTTGTTCACCAGCGTCGCCGAGTCGACGGTGATCTTCGGCCCCATCCGCCAGGTCGGGTGCGCGAGCGCCTCGGCCGGCGTGACCGAGGCGAGCGACGCTGCCGGTCGACCCCGGAACGGACCACCGCTGGCGGTCAGCACCAGACGCGAGACGGCCCGCAGGGGTTCCCCGAGCAGGCACTGCCAGATGGCCGAATGCTCGCTGTCGATCGGCCGCAGCCGGTCGAGCCGGTCACCGCCCAGCGTGTCCAGCAGCGCATCGACGAGGTGGCCACCGGTGACGAGCGTCTCCTTGTTCGCCAGCGCCACGCGCCGTCCGCTTCGGAGCGCTTCAAGCACGGCCTCGAGCGCCGCCATGCCGGTCGTGGCGACGACGACGAGATCGACCCCGTCGCCGGTGGCCAGCTCGACGAGCCCCCCGTCGGCCCAGCGGCTGTCGGGGAGGTCATGCGGGCGACCTGCCGCCGACCACGCTCGGGCGCTGGGCCACGCCGCCAGCTGCGCGGACAGGTCGTCGCTGCTCCGGCCCGCGGCCAGGCCGCGCACGGTGAATCGCTCGCCCAGCGCGGCAATGACCTGAAGCGTCTGCCGTCCGATCGATCCGGTCGAACCGAGGACGGCGACTCCCGTCATACGGTGCGTCCGGCGACGAGGATGGCGTACCCAGCCAGGATCGGCGCGGCAAACAGGAACGAATCGATCCGGTCGAGGATGCCGCCGTGGCCCGGAATGAGGAACCCGGACTCCTTGCGTCCGGCGGCGCGCTTGAGCATCGACTCGGCCAGGTCGCCGACCTGCGCCGACAGGCCGACCAGCGGACCCATGACGAGTGGTTGCCACGCCTCGAGGCCGATGAGGGCCGCCCCGATGCCGGCCGCGATGGTCGACAGCACCAGGCCGCCGACCAGTCCCTCCAGCGTCTTCGAGGGGCTGATGTGCTCGAGCATGTGCCGCCGCCCGATTGCGCGGCCGGTGAGATAGGCGCCGATGTCGTAGCCCCACACCACGAGCACGAGCGTCAGCGCCCACGCGATACCCGAACCAAGCCCAAGGATCCCCACCGCGGTCCCGGCCGATCCACCGGACGGGGCGAGATGCGCGACGAGCACGATGGCTGGCAGCAGGAGCCCGACGTAGGCCACTCCGAACGAGCTCATGGCCCAGGTGACGAACCCATCACGCGGATCCGATCGGGTGAAGGCTGCCCCGCCCATGAGCAAGATCGCAGCGATGAGCGTTGCCGCGACCAGGCCCGGCGCGTCGAGGTTGGTGAGCAGCGTCGTCAGCAGGCCACCCACGTTCTCGGTGTTGGCGCTGACGAGGCCGGCGGCAAGCAGCGCCATGCCCGCCACGATGGTGAGGACCTGCGGTGGCTGGTAGCCGGCGGCATCGAGGAGCGCGACCACCTCCACCAGGGCGAGGAAGCCGACGATGCCGATCAGCAGCGACAGCCAGGGCTCGCCGAGGACGACGATCGCCAGGATCAGCGGCGCCAGGAAGACGGCGGTGAGGAGTCGTGTCCTGAGCAACCGTCAGCTCCCGAAGCGCCGCTCGCGGCGCTCGAACTCGGCCAGCGCCGCGTCGAAGTCGCCGACCTCGAAATCAGGCCAGTACTTGGCACAGAAGACGAGCTCGGCATAGGCGGCCTGCCACAGCAGGAAGTTGCTGGTGCGCTGGTCGCCGCCGGTGCGGATCAGCAGGTCGACATCCGGCTGCCCGGCGGTGTACAGGTGCTCGGCGAAATGCGGCTCGGTGATTTCGTTCGGGTCGGCGTGGCCCGCGAGCATGGCGCGCGCCGCGTCGACGATCTCGGCGCGGCCCGAGTAGTTGAAGCAGATGTTGAGGGTCAGCCGGTCGCCGCCGGCCGTGCGATCCTGCGCCGCCCGGATCGAGCGCTGCACGTCCGCCGGCGCCTCGTGCAGGCGGCCGATGACGCGCACGCGCACGCCCTCCTCGATGAGCTCATCGGTGTACTGGCGAACGGCGCCGTCGATGAGGCCGAACAGCCCGGACACCTCGTCATCCGGGCGGGTCCAGTTCTCGGTGCTGAAGGTGTACACGCTGAGCGTGCCGATGCCGTGGTCGCGCGCGCGGCGCACGATGGGGCGGATGGCTTCGATGCCCTGGACGTGCCCGGCGAGCACGGGCAGGCCACGCTCGCGCGCCCAGCGTCGGTTGCCGTCGGCGATGATGGCCACGTGCCGGGGTCGTCGGACCTCGTCCGGCACGGTCAGACCTCCAGGATCTCGGCTTCCTTGCGCTCGGACCGCGCGTCGATCGCCTCGATGAACCGATCCGTCAGCCGCTGCAGGGCCTCGAACTCGCGTCGCTCCTCGTCCTCGGACAGCTCGCCGTCACGGAGCGCCTTCTTGAGGACGTCCGCCGCCTCCCGGCGTCGGTTGCGAACCTCGACGCGCGCTTCCTCCGCGCGACGGTGCACCTGCTTGACCATCTCGCGGCGCCGCTCCTCGGTCAGGGGCGGCACGTTGAGGCGGACGACGGTGCCGTCGACGTTCGGGACGAGACCGATGTCGCTCTTCGTGATCGCCTTCTCGATCGCCGACAGGACCGAGCGGTCCCATGGCTGGATGACGATCAGGTGCGGATCAGGTGTGCTGATGCCCGCGACCTGGTTGAGCGGCGTCTGGGTGCCGTAGTAGTCGACCGTGATGCGCTCGACGAGCGCGGTCGACGCCCGGCCCGTCCGGATCCCGGCGAAATCGCGCTCCATCGCATCGATGGCGCGCTGCATCTTCGGATCGGCGTTGGTCAGCGCCTCGTGCGTCATCAGGTTGCCTCTCCCGAGATGAGTGTGCCGATCCGCTCGCCGCGGATGGCGCGTGAGATGTTGCCCGGCAAGGTCATGTCGAACACGACGATCGGCATCTCGTTGTCCATCGCCAGGCTGACGGCGGTGGCGTCGAGCGCCTGGAGCCGGTTGCTCAGCAGCTCGGTGTAGCCGATCTGGCTGTAGCGCTGGGCGCCGGGATGCTTCTCAGGGTCGGCATCGTACACCCCGTCCACCCGGGTCGCCTTGAGGATGACCTGGGCATGCACCTCGACCGCGCGCAGCGTCGCTGCGGTGTCGGTCGTGAAGTACGGGTTGCCGGTGCCGGCCACCATGACCACCACGCGGCCCTTCTCCAGGTGCCGCACGGCGCGCCGCCGGATGTAGGGCTCGGCGATCTCATTCATCGCAATGGCGCTCATCACGCGCGTCGGGCAGTCCAGCTGCTCGAGCGCGTCCTGGATGGCCAGGCCGTTCATCACGGTCGCCAGCATCCCCATGTAGTCACCGGTGGCGCGGTCCATGCCCTTCGCGCTGGCCGCGAGTCCCCGGAAGATGTTGCCTCCCCCGACGACGATCGCGACCTGGACCCCCTCGCCGGCGACCTCGGCCACCTGGCCGGCGATCTCGCGCACGACGCCGGGATCGATGCCGTACTCGTGCTCCCCCATCAGCGCCTCGCCGGACAGCTTGAGCAGCACCCGGCGTGGCGTTCGCGTCGCCGGCGCGGCGGCATCGGTCATGCGATCAGGCAGCCTGGTCGCCGTCCGCATCGGCGGCCGACTCGCCGACCGCCATGCGCGCAAAGCGTGCGACGCGGATGTTCTCGCCGAGCAGCGCGACCTTCTCGGTGATGAGATCGCTGATCTTGCGGTCACTGTCGCGGAACGGCTGCTCGAGGAGGCAGACGGCCTCGTACCACTTGTTGAGCTTGCCCTCGACGATCATCGGGACGCGATCGGCCGGGCGGCCGTCCCGCTCCGCGTCGACCGCGAACAGGCGCCGCTGCTCCTCGACCACCTCGGCCGGGACGTCCTCGCGGCTGACCCACTGCGGGGCCATGCCGGCGATCTGCATGGCGATGTCGCGGGCAAGCTGCTGGAAGTCATCGGTCCGCGCGACGAAGTCGGTCTCGCAGTTGAGCTCCAGCAGGACGCCGAGCCGCGATCCGTGGTGGATGTAGCTGGTGATGAGGCCCTCGCGCGCTGCCCGGCCGGCCTTCTTGGCGGCCGTCGAAAGGCCCTTCTCGCGCAGCCACAGCACGGCCTTGTCGTAGTCGCCGCCGGTCTCCTCGAGCGCGCGCTTGCAGTCCATGATGCCGGCGCCCGTGGCCTCGCGCAGCCGCTTGACGTCCTCCGGCTTGATCGTCGTCGTGTTGGTCATGTTCCCTTCCTGTGGAGCGGCGTCAGCGACGCGGCTCCTTGGCGTGTTCTTCGATCTGTCGCTCGTGCTCCCGGTCGGGGTCGTGCTCGGGCTCGCCCTCATCGATGTGGGCGGCGCGGCGCGCGCGGGCGCGACGCTCCTCCTCCTCGTCATCCTCGGGCTCCGGCTCGAACACGAGCGCCTCGCCGGATGCCAGGGCGGCGGTGTAGTCGGCCTCCGAACCCAGTGCGGTCTCGTCGACCGGCGGCATGGCCTCGGCCTGCTCGAACTCTTCGTCGAGCTGCGCCTGGCGCTCCTGCTGCGCGGTGCTCGCCGCGTCGGCGATGAGGTTGCAGATGAGCCGCACCGAGCGGATGGCGTCGTCGTTGGCCGGGATGACCCAGTCGATGAGGTCCGGATCGCAGTTGGTATCGGTCATCGCCACGATGGGAATCTCGAGGCGGCGAGCCTCGGCCACCGCGATCTCCTCGCG
>JAICRD010000034.1 GCA_025937535.1 Chloroflexota bacterium
GACCTTCATCACGCTCGCGGCCGACGTGGCGGCGATGGCGCCGAACACGAACATCGGCGCCGCGTCGGTGGTGGGTGGCGGAGGCGAGGACCTGCCCGAGACCCTTGCCGCGAAGGTCACCAACGACGCGGTCGCGCGCATTCGCGCCCTGGCAAACGATCACGAGCGGAACGCTGACTGGGCGGAATCGGCCGTGCGGGAGGCGGCCAGCGTCGACGCCAACGAGGCAGCGGCCATGGATCCGCCGGTCGTCGACCTCCTGGCCGGCGACACCGATGCGCTCTTCGCTGCGATCGACGAAGGCGAGCGAGCCGATGGCTATGAGTACGAATTCAACGGGCAGCCGCTGCCTCAGCTGAGCGGGACGAGCCTGCGTGACCTGGACATGAACTTCGGGCAGGAGTTTCTGCACCTGCTGAGTGACCCGAACATCGCGTTCCTGCTGTTCACCATCGGCTTCTACGGGATCGTGGCCGAGCTGTTCCACCCGAACTTCTTCTCCGGGATCCTGGGCGCCATCGCGATCGTGGTGGCGCTTATCGGCTCGAACGCGCTGCCGCTCAACGTCGGTGGGCTGCTCCTGATCATCATCGGCGTCGGCCTCTTCGCGCTCGAGGCGGTGGTCACCAGCTTCGGGCTCCTCACCGCCGGCGGGGTGGTGGCGATCGTGCTCGGTGCGTTCGCCCTGTGGACCGGCGTCCAGCCCGGCGACCTCGTCGTCGACGTCAGCGTCAGTCCGTGGCTGATCGCGATCGTGGCAGCGGTGGGCGTCATCTACGCCTGGGTCCTGGTCCGGGCGGTAATCCATGTGCGCGGCATGGGCGGCGTGGCCAACAAGCCGGTCGCGGCGCTCGTCGGCGCCACGGCGATGGCCCAGACCGCGATTGCGCCGAGGGGGATCGCCTATGCTGACGGCGAGAGCTGGTCGGCTCGGAGTCCGAATGTCGAGATCGGTCCCGGCACCGCGCTGCGCGTGGTCGGCGTCGACGGCCTGGAATTGATCGTGGAGCCGGCGACCGCCGGCGACGGGGGAGCAACGGAGGGATAACCACCCATGGAAGACCCGGTTGGCCTGATCATCCTAGCGGTGGCCGTCGCCATCGGCCTGTGGCTGCTCTTCAGCATCGTCCACATCGTCCGCGAGTACGAGCGCCTGGTCGTGTTCTTCTTCGGCCGGCTGCAGGGGTCGCGAGGTCCGGGCATCGTCCTGCTCATCCCGTTCGTGCAGCAGGCGGTCAAGGTCGACCTGCGCGAGCGATTCCTCGAGGTGCCGCAGCAGACCTGCATCACCAAGGACAACGCGCCGATCAACATCGACTTCCTGGTGTACTCGAAGGTCTTCCAGCCCGATGTCACCGTCACCGCGGTGACCGACTTCACCGGCGCGTCACAGGCGCTGGCCGCCACGACGCTGCGCGCCGTCATCGGTGACATCCCGCTCGACGACGTGCTGGCCAAGCGTGAGGAGATCAACCACATCCTGCGAGCAAAGCTGGACGAGGTGACCGAGCGCTGGGGTGTGAAGATCACGTCGGTCGAGATCCGCGAGATCGTGCCGCCACGCGACATCCAGGAGGCGATGAACCGCCAGATGAGCGCCGAGCGCAACCGGCGCGCGGTCATCACCGAGTCGGAGGGAACCCGGCAGGCGACGATCAACGTGGCCGAGGGCGACAAGCAGTCGAACATCCTCCGCGCCGAGGGCGACCGGCAGTCGCAGATCCTGCGTGCGGAGGGTTACGCCAACGCCCTGCAGACCATCTTCGGCGCCGCCAGCGGCATCGACGAGAAGACGATGGCGCTCCAGTACCTCGACGCGCTCAAGGCGCTGGCCGATGGCGAGAGCACGAAGTGGATCGTGCCGATGGAGCTGTCCGAGCTCACGCGCCCGATCAGCCAGGTCATGCGCCAGACGCTGTCGGAGCCGAGCGGAGGATCGACGGCCGGGGGATGATCCGCGGCCTGCTCCGAGCCATCGGGCGCATCGCCGGCCTCGTCAGCGGTGCGTACATCGCCTATGTCGCCGTGCGCGGCTCGCGCCTGCTGGTGCAGCCCGACGTCCGGCCGTTCGTTCCCGACTCCGAGGGAGCGCCGGCCACGCCGGCCGACCTTGGCCTGGCGTACGAGCCGGTCAGCATCGTCACCCACGATGGACTGACCCTGACCGGCTGGCTGGTGCCCGCGGCGCGGGAGACGACGACAGCGGTGATCGTCATGCACGGCTTCAGCGGTCACCGCCTCCCTGAGCTGGCGGCGTTCGTGCCGTGGCTCGCCGAGCGCCACCACGTCCTCCAGTTCGACTTCCGCGGCCATGGCGAGAGTGACCCCAGCGTCGTGACCCTGGGCGCGCACGAGCGGCGCGACGTCGAGGCCGCGGTGGCGTTCCTGGCCTCACGACAGCTTGGGCCGATCGCACTGTTCGGGGTCAGCATGGGCGCGGCGATCGCGATCGTCGCGGCACCCGAGCTGCCGATTGCCGCCGTCATCGCCGATGCGGCCTTTGCCGAGCTCCACCATCCCATCGCCAACCGCATGCGCGAGGTCGGCTACCCGCTGCCGGAGCTCGGAGCGCGCGCGATCGTGGCGGCGGCAGCGGTTCGGACCCGCTCGCGCCTGGCCGACCCGTTGCGATCCGTGGCACGCATCGCGCCGCGCGCGCTGCTGGTGATCGCGCCGAAGGACGACTCGCTCATCAGCTGGCGACAGAGCCTTCGCCTGTTCGAGGCGGCCGGCGAGCCGAAGGAGCTGTACGTGGCGGAGGGCGCCGGGCACGCGGAGGCCTACGCGGTCGATCCGGATCGGTATCGGCAGGTCGTGCTCAGCTTCCTGGAGCGCCACCTGGGCTGACCGGGACCATCGGTGCATGGTGGCACCGGTTCGCGCGGATATACTCGCCCCGTCCACCTTCGCCTGGGGTCATGAATGGCTGCCACCAAGGTCCTGGTCGTCGACGACGATCTGAACATCCAGCGCGTCCTCGTCTTCACCCTCAAGCAGGAGGGGTACGAGGTGCACGTCGCCTCGGACGGCCAGGCGGGCGTCGAGATGGCGGCCAGCATCCGGCCCGACGTCATCCTCATGGACGTCGCCATGCCGAAGCTCGACGGCTATGCCGCGACGCAGCAGATCCGGGCTGCCGAGGACGGGCGCAAGGTCCCGATCATCATGCTCACCGCCGAGGCGGACGTCGAGCAGCGCGTCAAGGGCCTTCGCGCCGGCGCCGACGACGACATCGTCAAGCCGTTCCATCCACTCGAGCTCATCGCACGGATCAAGGCGCTTCTTGCGCGATCGGGCGGCGGCCAGCAGCGCAAGGTCGCGGAGAAGGTCACCATGGGCCGCCTCGCGTGCTTCTACGGCGCGAAGGGTGGGGTGGGGACGACGACGATCGCGATCAACACCGCCATCGCCCTCGCGACGCGCCTGAAGCGCGGCACGGCGCTGATCGACGCCAACCTCCAGTTCGGCGACGAGCGCGTCTTCCTGGACCTGGGGCTCGACACCGCTTCGATGGTCAACGCCATCACCGAGCCGGACCTCGACGCGGAGCTGCTCAAGAAGCTGGTCGTCAACCATCACGTCGGCATCGATCTGCTGCTCGCACCACCCAACCCCGAGCAGGCCGATATCGTGGTCGAGCGGCAGCGAACCGATCCGGGCACGCTGTCGAACATCCTGTCGCTGATGCGCAAGGCGTACGACTACACGCTGGTCGACATGGCCAAGTCGCTCGACGACTTCAACCTGCAGCTGTTCGACGAGGCCGACCTGATCTTCGTCGTCATGACTGCCGACCTGTCGTGCCTGAAAAACGTGCGCCTGGTCCT
Organism: Chloroflexota bacterium; assembly: GCA_025937535.1. Taxonomy (GTDB): domain Bacteria; phylum Chloroflexota; class Limnocylindria; order QHBO01; family QHBO01; genus JACDBZ01. The sequence goes on from JAICRD010000034.1 coordinate 3,828, forward strand.
GGAGACGATGGACTCGCTCGGCTATGAGCGCGGCAAGATCCAGCTCGTCCTCAATCGATCCAACGCGTACACCGGCATCAACGTCGACAACGCCGAGTCGGCGCTGGGCCGCAAGATCGACTACCAGATCATCAACGAGTACCGCGGCGCGATCAGCGCCCTGAACTCCGGCGAGCCGTTCATGTCGTCGCGACCGGACGGCCCGCTCGGGCAGAGCGTGAGCAAGTTCGCGCGCGAGATCGACGCGATCTTCGCCAACGAGGCGCTTCCCGCCCGAGCCTGACGGCCGATAAGCCGCGGCTAATCGCCCAGTAAGCGGCCGTCCGTAGCCTTCTGCCTGCCGGTCGCCGCTGGTAGTAGGGAGGCGAGCAGGCGGGCGGCCGGCACTCGCATCGACGCAACGACATCGCCTCCCGAGCGAGGCGGTGCCCGTGCTTGCGAACGCGCTGAGCGCATCGGTCGTCGGCGTCGACGGCATCCCGGTCCGCGTCGAGGTCGACGTCTCGTTCGGGTTGCCCGGCCTGACGATCGTGGGTCTGCCGGGGAGCGCGGTGCTCGAGGCACGTGAGCGCGTCAGGTCGGCGCTCCGCAACTCCGGCTTCGAGGTCCCGGCGAGACGGATCACTGTCAATCTCGCTCCAGCTGACCTGCCGAAAGAGGGGACCGGGCACGACCTTGCCATGGCGGCCGCGATCCTGGTCGCCAGCAACCAGCTCGAGACAGAGGAGCTGGGCCGCACGGCACTGATCGGCGAGCTGGCACTGGACGGCTCGCTGCGGCGCGTGCCGGGCGCGATGGCCCTCGTCAGCGCCGCCACCGCGGCCGGCATGCGAGAGGTCATCGTGCCGGCCGAGAACGGCCCTGAGGGCGCGGCGGTGCGCGGCGCCATCGTCCGGCCCGCGACGTCGTTCGGCGAGGTCGTCCGCCATCTGGCGGGCCGAGAACGACTCGCGGTCCTGGCGCCGCGCGATCATCCGACGGGGGCTGCGAACTGCGACGACGCACCGGATCTCGCATCGGTCATCGGCCAGCGCGCCGCGCGCCGGGCGCTGGAGATCGCGGTGGCCGGGCGTCACAACATCGCCTTCAGTGGACCGCCCGGCGTAGGGAAGACGCTGCTGGCTCGTGCTGCGGCCACCCTCCTGCCGGCGCTGGACGAGGCGGAGGCGGCCGAGGTCAGCCGCATCCACTCGGTTGCCGGACTTGCCGAGGGACCGATCGGGTGGCGCCGGCCGTTTCGCGCGCCGCATCACACCATCTCCACGCAGGCGCTCGTCGGCGGCGGGCCGCACGTGCGGCCGGGCGAGGCGAGCCTGGCGCACCACGGCGCGCTGTTCCTCGATGAGACGCTGCAGTTCCGCGCCGACGCGCTCGATGCGCTGCGCGGGCCGATCGACTCGGGGACGGTTCACATCGCGCGCGTCGACAGGGTGGTGGCCCTCCCCGCCAGCTTCATGCTGCTGCTGGCCTACAACCCGTGCCCGTGCGGTTGGTGGGCGGTGGACGGGCGCGAGTGCAGCTGTGAGGACGGCGCGCGGCGTCGCTACCAGGCGCGCCTGTCCGGGCCCATGCGCGACCGCCTCGACCTGATCGTGCATCTCGAGCCGGTGACGATGTCGGTCGCCGCCGAGGCCGAGTCGACCGCCGTGGTCGCGGCCCGCATCGAGCGCGCGTGGGGTCGGCAGGTGGAGCGGCAGGGGCTGCCCAACGCGGGTCTGCCGGTGGCGCAGCTCGATGCCCGTCACGGCTTCGCGGTCGCCACGGACGGCGTGCTCGAGACCCGCGGGCGGCAGATGGGCCTCACCCTGCGGCGCGTGCATCGAGCGGCCCGGGTGGCGCGCACGATCGCCGATCTCGAAGGCAGCGAGATGGTCGAGGCGCACCACCTCGACGAGGCGCTGCTCCATCGGCCGAAGGCGTTGGCGGCATGATCGGCGTGGGCGGCGGCTCCCGGGACGCTGCGACCGGCCGGCTGCGGGCGAGCGAGCGAGACTGCTGGATCGCCCTCTCGCTCGTGCCCGGGATCGGCCCGGCCAGCTTCGCGCAGCTGTTGCGGCGCCACGGGTCGGCCGTCGAGGCCTAGCGGGCGGGCGCCGAGGGTTTCGCCGGCGTGCCGCACCTGGGTGGGGACGCGGTCGCCGCCGTCGAGCGACTCGGCAGGCACGATCCGCGCGAGATCGCGCGTCGGATCGGACAGCGCACGGCCGCCGCCGGCGGGCGGGTCATCACCGGGCTGGACGTCGAGTACCCATATGCCTTGCGGACCATCGATCCGCGGCCACCCACGCTGTACGTCGCCGGGGACGGGGAGGCACTCGAGGCCCGGGCCGTCGCAATCGTCGGCACGCGACGCGCGTCGGGCTACGGGCTGGCGACCGCGACCGAGATCGCCGATGAGCTGGCACGCGCCGGGATGGTGGTCGTCTCGGGCCTCGCGCTGGGGATCGACGGCGCCGCGCATCGCGCCGCGGTGGCCGCCGGTGCGCGGACGATCGCCGTCCTGCCCTCACCGCTCGACCGGATCTACCCGCCCCGCCACCGGAGCCTCGCTCGTGACATCGTCCGGCTCGGCGGCGCCCTGGTCAGCGAGGTCGCCATCGGCGCCTCCGTCGGGCGTCCGGACTTCGCCCGCCGCAATCGGATCATCGCCGGGCTGTCCGAGGCGGTCGTGGTCGTTGAAGCGCCGGATCGGTCCGGCGCATTGCTGACCGCCGCCGCGGCGGCAGCCATCGGTCGCGAGACGTACGCGGTTCCCGGGCCCATCGACGCGATGGCGTCGCGCGGCTGCAACCGGCTCATCGCCGATCACCAGGCGGAGGTCGTCACCTCGTCGGCGTCATTGCTGCGCCAGATCGGCGTGGCTCGACGAGAGCCGCCCCCGGTCGCCAGCGCGCTGTCCGAGGTGGAGGGCCAGCTGCTGCGGCACCTGCTCGAGCGCAGCGGATCGGTCGAAGAGCTGATCGACCGGACCGGCCAGCCGGCGGCGTCGGTGGCCAGCGGGTTGAGCCTCCTCGAAGCTCGCGGGCTCGTGAATCCGTTCGGCGGAGCCACATTTCACCCGACCCTTGCTGCCAAACGCCTGGCGCAGGTCGTATGACACGCCTGGTACGCATGGGCTATGCTTCCGCCGCCACACGACTACGCCCCACGTGCCCATTCTCAAGGGCTAGCCGGAATACCCACTGGAGTCTGTCTATTGCGTCGATACCGAACGACATCGGCAATGGCCGCCAAGTTCGAGTCGCTCCGCACAGTGCTGAGCAGCCACCGAGCGATTACCCGAGTCTCGCTGGCAGCCCTCTCGTTCACCTTCCTCATCGCCTTCAGTCACCAAGAAATCACCCAGGCGGGCCCCGAGCAGGCCCCGCTCATCCCGGAGTCCCTGCTTCCGCAGAGCGTCGGCATCGCCGTCGCCACCACCGACGCCATCACGATTCCGTTCCAGGAGTCGATGGATCCCGCCTCGGTCGAGTCGGCCATCCAGGTCCTACCCCAGCAGCGCGTCGACCTGTCGTGGAACGCGGACTACACCGCCGTCAGCATCAGCCCCGAGCGCCTCTGGCGTGCCGACGAGCGTTACCTCGTCGTCGTCGGGCAGGCTTCGGAAACCGCCGATGGCTCGGCCCTGCGTGGCGGCCGTCGCTACGCCTTCACCACCCAGACCGCGCCGGCCGTCACCGACTTCCAGGTGCGCCTGGCGGGCGAGGATCTCGCGGCCGCAGCGGCCGTCGCCCGCGAGGACGTTCCGTCGGTGCGGTCGCTGACCGTGGCGACCGAGGCCGCCGCGGCGGCGTCAATCGTCGAAGCGGGCTCGCAGCCGCCGACGCGTACCGCCAAGGAAGTCAGCGCCACCACGGCCATCTCAATCTCGTTCAGCGCGGACATGGACCGCGCCGACGTCGAGGACCGCTTCGCGATCGCTCCGGAGGTAACGGGCGACCTCGCCTGGAATGGCAACGACCTCGTCTTCACGCCGTCCGAGCGCCTGCAGCCGGGCGGCCGATATACCGTCAGCCTGCTCGGCGCCCACGACGCCAGCGGAAACCCGCTCGGTGGCAAGGGCAACTTCTCGTTCGTCGTCACGCTCGGCGCACAGCTCGTCAAGACCGATCCGGGCCTGGGTGCCAGCGACGTCGATCCGGCCACAGTCACGATGTGGTTCAGCCAGCCGATGGACGTGGACGCCACGAACGCTGCCTTCGGCCTGACCGACACCGCGTCCGGAGCCCTGGTCGGCGGCAACCTGATCTGGAACGAGGCAGGTACTCAGCTGACGTATACCCCGGACCGCGCCTTCGCCGGCGGACGGACCTTCGCGGTGGTCCTGGGCGATGGCGCGCTGGATGCCGACGGCAATCCGGTGACCGCCGATTGGTCCTTCACGACCACAGCAGCCCCCACTCCGGCGGCAGCGACCGTGACGCGGTCCGCGACGAGCACCCGCAGTGCGGCGCCCGCACCACCGGCGCCGGCGCCTTCGGGCGACGCTGCCGCGTACGCGGTTGCGCAGATCAACGCCTCGCGAGCGGCGTACGGGTTCGGGCCGGTCGTGCTCGATGGCGCCATCTCGGCGGTGGCCTACGCACACGCCTACGACCAGGCTGCCAACGGCTACTTCAGCCACACCGGTCTCAACGGCAGCACCCGGGACAGCCGGCTGCAGGCGGGCGGGATCAGCTATTCGTGGTCCGGCGAGAACCAGTGCTATCTCGTGGGTCGCAGTGTCATCGCGACGCTCGACTGGTGCCACGCCGCGTTCATGTCGGAGCCGTACCCGGGCCAGTTCAACCACATCGCCAACGTGCTCAATCCGAACGCAACGCGCGTCGGCGTCGGTATCGCGCAGGTGGGGTCCAAGATCGTCATCGTCTGGGACTACACGAACTGAGCCGATCCCCGGTGCGCCGCAACGGGCGGCGCACCGGGCCTCATCGGTGCATCGGGCGTCCCTGGCGCGTCGTGGTCCGGGCGTGGGCCGGTGCTACACTCGCTCACCGTGACCGCAACCACGAACGGCGCCGGCGTGGTCGTTGAGCGCCGGACCGCTCGCCGGTTTGCCGCCGGACACGTCCTCCATCGGCGCTCACGGAGCACCTGATCTCATGGCCAAGCCGCTCGTGATCGTCGAGTCGCCGGCGAAGGCGCGTACGCTGGCGCGTCTGCTCGGCGACGAATACCGCGTCGAGGCCAGCGTCGGCCATGTCCGAGACCTGCCCGAGAACGCCAGCGAGGTGCCGGCCGAGATCAAGGACAAGCCGTGGGGGCGCATGGGCGTCGACGTCGAGAACGGCTTCCGACCGTACTACGTCGTGGCCCGCGACAAGACGAGCCGCATCCGCGACCTGCGCTCTGCCGTGAAGGACGCGCCGGAGGTGCTGCTGGCGACCGATCCCGATCGCGAGGGAGAGTCGATCAGCTGGCACCTGCGGGAGGTGCTCAAGCCGAAGGTGCCGATCCGGCGCATCGAGTTCCACGAGATCACCGAGGAGGCGGTCCGCCGGGCCATCGCCGACGCTCGTGACATCGACCTCAAGCTGGTCGATGCGCAGGAGAGCCGTCGCATCCTGGATCGGCTGTACGGCTACATGGTCTCGCCGGTCCTGTGGAAGAAGGTCCAGACCGGCCTCTCCGCCGGCCGCGTGCAGAGCGTCGCCGTGCGGCTGGTCGTCGAGCGCGAGGAGGAGCGGGCCGCCTTTCGGCGGAGCCAGTACTGGGATCTGGAGGCGCGCCTGCTCGCCGAAGGCACGAGCTTCAGCGCGCGACTCGAGCGCCTCGGCGGCGTGCGCGTCGCCACCGGGCGAGACTTCGACCCGGCGACGGGCCTGCTGAAGGACACGAATGCCCGTTTGCTCGGTGAGGCCGATGCGCAGCGGCTCAGCCAGGAGCTCGTGGACGTCCTGCCGTGGACGGTGACGCGCGTCGACGAGAAGCCGGCCACCCAGCGCCCGTATCCGCCGTTCACGACCTCGACGCTCCAGCAGGAGGCGAACCGCAAGCTCGGCTTCTCGGCCGATCGCACGATGAGCGCGGCCCAGCGCCTGTTCCAGGAGGGCTTCATCTCCTACCACCGCACGGACTCCACCACCCTGTCCGAGCGGGCGCTGCGCGAGGCCTCGAGCGCGATCCGTGACCTGTACGGCGCCGAGTTCTACGGCGGGCCGCGCCAGTACCAGACGCGGGTGAAGAACGCACAGGAGGCGCACGAGGCGGTCCGGCCCACCGACTTCGCGCAGACGCCGCAGCGCGTCCAGCAACGGTTCGGTGCCGACGAGCAGCGCCTGTATGACCTGATCTGGAAGCGGGCGGTGGCCTCGCAGATGGTCGACGCCCAGCTGCTCCGCACGACGCTGGAGATCACCGCAACCGCCGCCGATGAGGACGCCGTCTTCACCGCCTCTGGCAAGGCGATTCGCTTCCCGGGCTTCCTGAGGGCGTACGTCGAGGGTTCCGACGACCCCGCCGCGGAGCTCGGCGACCAGGAGACCGTCCTGCCAAAGCTCGAGGTCGGTGCGACGGTGAACGCCGACGGCGACCTCGCCCTCGAGTCGCTGGTGCCGGCCGGCCACGAGACGCTGCCGCCGCCGCGCTACACCGATGCATCACTGGTCAAGCGGCTGGAGGAGGACGGTATCGGCCGCCCGTCGACGTACGCATCGATCATCTCGACGATCGAGCGGCGCGGCTACGTCTGGCGCCAGGGCAAAGCGCTCGTGCCAAGCTTCACGGCCTACGCCGTGACGCACCTGCTGAAGGAGCACTTCGCCCCCTTGGTCGAGCTCGGCTTCACCGGCCTCATCGAGGAGGGCCTCGACGAGATCAGCAAGGGTGAGCGCGACCGCGACGAGTTCCTGTCGACCTTCTACGACGGCGGCGGCCGCGAGTGGCCGGGCCTGCGACCGCTGGTCGAGAAGGTGACCGAGATCGACTATCCGATCATCTCGCTCGGCTCCGACGGCGATGGGGCTCCGCCGGTGGTGGTCCGCATCGGCAAGTTCGGGCCATACGTGCAGATCGGCGAGGGCGAGGGCGCCATGACGGCCTCGATCCCCGACGACACGCCACCCGCCGACTTCTCGCGCGAGGAGGCGATCGCGCTTGCCGAGGCGCGCGCAAAGGGACCGAGCAGCCTCGGGACCGATGACAAGACCGGTCAGCCCGTGTACGTCATGAACGGCCGCTTCGGCCCGTACGTCCAGCTCGGCGAGACCCCCGAAAGGGGCAGCAAGGAAAAGCCTCGGCGCGCGTCGTTGACGCGCGACGACGACCCGTCGACGATCACGCTGGAGCGGGCGCTCGAGCTGCTGGCGCTGCCGCGGCTGGTCGGAAGAGATCCGTCCAGCGGAGAGGAGATCGTCGCGAATTTCGGCCGCTTCGGGCCGTACGTGAAGCGCGGCAGCGACTTCCGCTCGCTCGAGGGCGACGCCCAGGTGTTCGAGGTGACCCTCGACCAGGCCCTCGAGCTGTTCAGCCACGAGAAGCCGTCCAGGCGCAGCGCCGGGCGCAAGGTGCTTCGCGACCTGGGCGCGCACCCCACCTCCGGTGCGCCGATCCAGCTCCTCGAAGGACGCTACGGTCAGTACGTGACCGACGGGACCACGAACGCGTCGCTGCCGAAGGATGCCAGCGGAGATGATCTGACGCTCGAGGCGGCCGTGGAGCTGCTGCGCGCGCGGGAGGGCGCAAAGCCGTCCGGACGATCGCGCAAGGCTGGCGCGCGGCGGGGCGGACGGACCCCGAAGCGGAAGGCCTCCGCGCCCAAGCGCTCGGCGTGAGCGCCACGCTCCCGGCTGACGCCGCCGGTGCGCTGGACGCATTCCTGACCGGGCTCCGGGCGCGGAGCGCATCGGAGCGGACCATCGTCGAGTACCGCCGCCACGCCTCCGAGTTCCTGGCGTTCGTGACCGGCCGCGGCGTCGACTGGCGGTCGCCCGATCGCGCCACCATCCGCGCCTATCTCGCGTACCTGGCCGATCGCGGCCTGTCGCCCAGCTCGGTCGCGGGGCGCGTCGCCGCCGCTCGCTCGCTGTACCGGCACGCGCTTCGCAACGGCACCGTCGAGACGAATCCGATGACCGGCGTGCGGACCCCGCGGCGGGGGGCCCGTTTGCCACGCGTGCTGTCGGTCGACGAGGCGGCCGACCTGGTCACCGGCCCGCGCCGCATCGCGGTACGCGACGACGCACTGGCCAGGCGTGACGCAGCCATGCTCGAGCTCCTCTACGCCACCGGCATGCGCATCAGCGAGCTGGCCGGGCTGGGGCTCGATCGGCTCGACGTCGGACGCCGCCGGCTGCGCGTGACGGGCAAGGGGAACAAGGAGCGCGACCTTCTCTTCGGGGCGCCCGCCGCCGCCGCCCTGGCGGCATACCTTGCCAGCGGCCGTCCGGTGCTGGCCGCCCGTTCGGCGCAGCCGAGCGCGTCGGTCTTTCTGAATGCCACAGGCCGACCCCTCAGCGCGCGCGGCGCGCGGATGATCCTCGAGCGCTGGGTCGAGCGCACCGGCGTGCCGGATCGGACGAGCCCGCACACGCTGCGCCACTCGTTCGCGACGCACCTGCTCGAGGGGGGCGCGGACCTTCGGGTCGTGCAGGAGCTGCTGGGCCACGCCGATCTTCAGACGACGCAGGTGTACACCCACCTGTCCGACGCCGCGTTGCGCAGCGCGTACCGCGATGCCCATCCGCGCGCGCGCCGGAGCCGCGGGCAGGCGGAGCCATGACGGGCGCCGAGCGCCCGACACCCCAGGCCGCGGCGGGCGATGGAGGGATCTCGACCGGGCGCGTGCTCGTCACCGCCAGCCTCATCCTCACCGCCGCGGCGCTCGCCAGCCGGCTGCTGGGCTGGATCCGGCTGCTGGTCATCGGCTCGCAGTTCGGCGCCAGCCGCGAGCTGGACGCCTACTTCGCCGCCTTCCGCATCCCGGACGCCATCTTCCAGCTCGTGGTCGCCGGCGCGCTGAGCGCGGCGCTCATCCCGGTCTTCCAGAGCTACCGCGCGCGGGGGCAGGACGCCGAGGCCTGGCAGCTCGCCAGCAGCGTCATCAACCTGGTACTCATCGCGCTCGCGGCGCTGAGCCTGCTGATGGCGATCTTCGCGCCGCTGTTCGTGCCGGTCGTCGCGCCCGGTTTCGACGCGCCGACCACCGAGCTGACGGTGCGCATGACGCGGATCATGCTGCTCAGCCCGGTCCTGATCGGCATGGGCGCGGTGGTGACCGGCATCCTGAACAGCTACCAGCAGTTCACCGTGCCGGCCATCGCGCCGCTGCTCTACAACCTGGCGATCATCGGCGCGGCGATCTTCCTGGCGCCGATCATGGGCGTCGAGGGTCTGGCGGTCGGCGTCGCGATCGGCTCGATGGCGCACCTGGTGGTGCAGCTGCCGAACCTGGCCAGGGTGGGGCAGCGCTACGACCTGACCATCGGCCTGGGTCACCCCGGCGTCCGTCGCGTCGCGCTGCTGATGGGGCCGCGCATGCTGGGCCTGGCCGCGGGCCAGCTGAACTTCCTGGTCAGCACGGTGCTCGCCTCGGGCCTGCCGGAGGGCAGCCTGACCGCCTACAACTACGCGTTCCAGCTGTCGCAGATCCCGGTCGGCGTCGTCGGCGTCAGCATCGCCGTGGCGCTGTTTCCGACCCTCAGCCAGGATGCGGCGCTGGGACGCATCGGCGAGATCCGGCGGCAGGTGGCGAATGCCATCCGTCTTCTCGTCTTCGTCGCCGCGCCGCTGATGGCGGTGATGATCGTGCTGCGCGAGCCGCTGACATCGGTGTTCTACCAGTACGGCCTGTTCAGCCAGGCGGCCACCGAGCGGACGGCCAGCACGCTGCTCTTCTTCGCCATCGGCCTCGTTGGCCATATCGTGGTGCACGTGCTGACGAGAGCCTTCTACGCCATGCAGGACACGCGCACGCCGGTGGCGTGGGCCATCGTCGCGGTCGCCGTCAACGTCCCGCTGATGGTTGCGCTGGTCGGGCCAATGGGCGTCGAGGGCCTGGCGCTGGCGCTCTCGATCGCCTCGGTGCTCGAGGTGATCGGCCTCATGTGGAGCCTCCACCGGCGCATCGAGTCGGTCGAGGAGGCGGCCGTGCTCCGATCGCTCGGACGAGCGGGCGTCGCGGCCTTCGCGGCCGGGCTGCTCATGCTCGGCGGGCTGACCGTCGTCGAGTCGTCGATGAGCGCGCTGCTCGAGAACAGCGTCGGCCGGCTCGCCGTGCTGCTCGCCCTGTCGGCAGCCGGCGCCGCGATCTTCCTCCTCGTCGCCGCCGCGTTGCGATCCCCGGAGCTCGACCAGCTGCGAGGTGTGCTGCGTCGCCGGCGCGGCCGGAGCGCCGCATGATGCACTTCCGCCCGGCCACCGATGCCGACGCCGATGCCTGGCAGGCCCACCTGGCGGCCACGGCCAGTGC
>JAICRD010000167.1 GCA_025937535.1 Chloroflexota bacterium
GACCCGCATCCTGGGCGCGGTGGCGCTCATCGCCGTGGCAGCCATGGTCCTCGTTGCGCTGTTCGTCGTCCCGGCCGATCTCAATCAGGGCGACGCCCAGCGAATCATGTACCCCCACGTCGCATCCGCGTGGCTGGGTTATCTGTCGTTCGGCGTCACCGCCGCGGCCGGCATCGGCTGGCTCTGGAAGCGCGACATGCGGTTCGACGCGGTTGCGCTGTCGGCCGCCGAGATCGGCGTGGTCTTCACCGCCTTTGCCATCTGGGGCGGCATGATGTGGGGCGACCCGGTGTGGGGCGTCATGTGGCAGTGGGAGGATCCGCGGCTCACCACCACCGCGCTCCTGCTGGCGCTGTACGTCGGCTACCTGCTGCTGCGCCACCTGACCGATGACCCCGAGCGTCGCGCGACGCGTGCCGCGATCGTCGGCATCGTGGCCGCCGTCGACATCCCGATCGTCCACTTCAGCGTCGAGTGGTGGCGTGGCCTGCACCAGACGGCGACCATCGGCGCGCCGGATCGCGTGCTGAACCCCGCTGCGCCGATGATCTTCGTCGGCACCCTGCTCGGCATGCTGGCCGCCTTCACGCTGGCCTGGGTCTACCTGATGATCCGTCGCTACCAGCTCGCCCGCCTGGAGGTCCAGCGCGAGGAGGCGGCACGTGTCGAGCGGCTCATGAGCCGGCGCGAGACGGCGGAGGTGGCCCGATGACCGACGCGGGCTACGTCATTGCCGCCTACGGCGTGATCATCGGCGGCCTGGCGCTGTACGCCTTCAGCCTGATGCGCCGCCTTGCCTCGAAGCGCGACCATCACGACGAGGCTCGATGACGGTCTCCGTCCCGACCGAGCCGACCCTGTCGCCGCCTCGGCGACCGTGGGGCATCGTGGTCCTGGTCGCCGTGGTGCTGGTCGTCGTCGCCTATCTGGCCTTCTCGAGCATCGGCAACGCGCTGGTCTACTACCTGACGCCCACCGAGCTGCTCGACCGCGGCCAGGCCGCCATCGGCGAGACCGTACGCCTGGGCGGCCAGGTGGCGATGGGCAGCGTCGAGGGGCCGGCGACCGATCTCACCTTCGTCCTGACCGATGGGGAGACCGACATCACGGTCCACTCCAACGCGGCCCCGACGCGCTCGTTCCGCGAGGGCGGCGGCGCCGTCGTCGAGGGCCGGCTGGGCGTGAACGGGGTGTTCGAGGCGAACCGCGTCATCGTCAAGCACGACGAGAACTACCAGGCGCCTGAGCCCGGCACGCAGCCGTCGGACCGCGCCTTCGATCCGGGGGAATAGCGCTCGTGCGCCGCGATCTATCGAGCCTGGACCACCGGAGCGGACCTCCACGCGCGATGTCCGCGACATATCGAGAGGCACGCAGCATGAGCTGCGCCGATGCGCACGCCTCGTGCACGCGAGGGCTCGGTACATCGCGGAAACGCAGCGCGGGACAGGTCTCGTGTGAAGTCGGCTCGATCTATCGAGAGGCCGCCTGGTGATCCCGACCATAGGCCACGCCGCGATCCTCATCGGCCTGGCGCTGACGGTCTACGCCGCCGTCGCGTACGTCCTGTCGACGCGCCGCGGGGACCGGCGCGCGGCGACCAGCGCGCGACGCGCCGTCATCGGCTCGTTCGTGGCCGCCCTGGTTGGCTGCCTGGCCATGGTGATCTCGCTGCTGGCGCACGACTTCAGCGTCCTGTACGTGGCCGAGAACAACGCCACCACCACGCCGCCCTTCATCAGCGCCATCAGCCTGTGGGCGGCGCTCGAGGGATCGATCCTGTTCTGGACGCTGCTGGCCACCGGCTGGGCATCGCTGGTCCTGTGGCGCAACCGCGACCGGCACCGCGCGCTGATGCCCTGGGTCGGGGCGACGCTGGCCGGCGTGAACGCCTTCTTCTTCGCCGTCATGACGTGGCCGGGCAACCCGTTCCTGCGGACGTCGCCGGTGGCGGCGGAGGGGATCGGTCCGAACGCGCTGCTCCAGAACCACCCGTTCATGGCGCTCCACCCGCCGCTGCTGTACCTCGGGTACACCGGTATGGCGGTGCCGTTCGCGTTCGGCGTGGCGGCGCTGGTCACGAAGCGCCTGGACGAGGAGTGGCTGCGGATCGTGCGACGCTGGACGCTCATCCCATGGATCTTCCTGACGCTCGGCATCACCGCCGGCGCCTGGTGGAGCTACGAGGTCCTGGGCTGGGGCGGGTACTGGGCGTGGGATCCGGTCGAGAATGCCGCGCTCCTGCCGTGGCTGACCGCGACCGCCTTCGTGCACTCCTCGATGGTGGCCGAGCGTCGCGGCGGCCTCCGCATCTGGACCGGCGCGCTGGTGGTGGCGACCTTCGTGCTGACCCTGGTCGGCACCTTCCTGACGCGATCCGGGATCGTCGCCAGCGTGCATTCGTTCACGCAGTCCGCCATCGGGCCGTGGTTCCTCGGAGGGATCCTGGTCGCGCTGACGGTCGGCCTGGGCCTGCTCATCTGGCGGCTGCCGGAGCTGATCGGTGGCAGCCGAGCGTCGGGTACGGTCAGCCGTGAGTCCGCCTTCCTGCTGAACAACGTGCTCTTCCTGGGGCTGACCTTCGCCGTCCTGTTCGGGACGCTGCTGCCCCTCATGGTGGCGGCCACCAGCGGCGACACGATCAGCGTCGGCGCCCCGTGGTTCAACTCGGTCACCGTGCCGATCTTCGTCGCCCTCCTCTTCCTGATGGGCGTCGGACCCGCGCTGCCGTGGGGCACCGCGTCATGGTCGACGCTGCGTCAGCGGTTCAGCCTGCCGGTCGTCGTGGGGGTCGCGGCGGTCGGCATCGCGCTCGTGTTTGGGCTGCGTCAGACCGGCGCACTCGGCACGCTGGGCCTCGCCGCCTTCGTTGCCACGGTCATGGCCGACGAGGTCGTTCGCGGCGCGCGCGCACGTTCCCGTGGGCGTGGGGAGCACCCCGCCACCGCCACCTGGCGCCTCGCCAGCCGGAACCGCCGTCGGTACGGAGGCTACGCGGTCCATTTCGGCGTGCTCGTCATGGCCGTCGCGGTGGCGATCTCGTCGGGGCTGGCGATCGATCGGACCGTGACCCTGGCGCCCGGCGAGACCGCGAGCATCGGCCCGTACCGCATTACCCACCAGCAGCTGGTGGTCGAGCCACTGGCCGATGACGCCCGCGTCATCGAGACCCGGGCGGAGCTCGCCTACGACGGCCCGCAGTCGGGCACGCTGGCCACGGCCCTCCGCGACTATCCGAGCTCGGCAACCGCCATCGCCACGCCGGCGGTGCGCACGTCGCTGGGCGAGGACCTGTACGTGACGCTGCTCGCCTCCGATCCGGACACCGGCGCGGTCACCCTCCACCTGTTCGTCAACCCGATGGTGGCCTGGATCTGGATCGGCGGCGCGATCATCGGGGTGGCCTCCGCCTTCGCCGTCTGGCCCGAGCGGCGCCGCCAGCCCTCCGTCGCGCGAGAAGGGGCTCCCGCGCCAGCGGCCGCACCGGCAGAGGGAGCCTGATGCGCTGGCGCTGGCTGCTGATTCCGATCGTCGTGCTTCCGCTCGGCTGGCTCCTGTTCACCGGCTTCAGCCTCGATCCTCGGGCAGTGGCCTCGCCGCTCATCGGCCAGCCCGCGCCGGCGTGGACGTACACCACGCTCGACGGCGAGGAGCTCAGCAGCGCCGACCTGGCCGGCCGTCCGTACGTCGTGAACTTCTGGGCGAGCTGGTGCGCGCCATGCGTCGAGGAGCACCCGGTGCTGTCCGCCGCGTGGGACCAGCACTCGGACGACCTCGCCATGATCGGCGTGCTCTACAGCGACAGTCGCGACAACGCCGAGAGCTTCCTGGACCGATACGGCCGAGCCGGCTACCCGACCGTCGTCGATGAGTCGGGCGCACTGGCGATCGACTTCGGCGTGGTCGGGCCGCCGGAGACGTTCTTCGTCGACGCCGATGGCATCGTCCGCGAAAAGCAGACCGGCCCCTTGACGGCGGAATCGATGGACCGCCACCTGGCCTCGATTGGAATAGGCCGATGAGTCGCTCGCTTCCCGCGGTCGCCATCGGCTGTCTGCTCGCCCTGGTCGCGCTGTTCGCGCTGCGGCCCGGCTCCCCGCCGACGGATGCGCAACGCGCCGACGCGCTTGCCCATGAGCTGCGCTGTCCCGATTGCGCGGGCCTGTCGGTCGCCGACTCGCCAACCAGCGCCGCCCAGGAGATGCGACGCCAGATCGTTGAGCTCGTGGCCGGCGGAGCCTCCGATGCCGAGGTGCGACAGCACTTCGTGGACCGCTACGGCGACTGGATCCGACTGGCTCCCAGCTCGCCGGTCGCGTGGCTCATCCCGTTCGCCGTGTTGATCGCCGGCGTCGGTGCGCTGACCGCCTGGCTGGTGCGCCGGCCTTCGCCGCCGGTGCCGACTCCGCCCATCTCGGCGGATGAGCGCCGGCGCCTACGTGAAGAGGCGGAGGCGCTGGATGCCTGAGCTCGTGCTGATCGTGATCGGCCTGGCGGCCGCAGGCGCCTGGGTCCTGCGTCCACTGTGGTCCGCGCCCGCTTCGGCCACCGACGAGGAGCGCGACGCCGCGATGCTCCGCCACCGCGTCGCGCTCGAGGCGTTGCGAGACGTCGAGACCGATCGGCGCGCCGGCTCGCTCGACGACGCGTCGTACGCACAACAGCTGTCCGAGGCCGAGGCACGCGCCGCCGAGACGCGCGCGGCACTGGAGCAGCAGCCATCGACCACCGTCTCGCCTCACGCGCGCCCGGCGAAGACCGCGGCGCTCGTCTCCGCTGCAGGTGTCGCGGCCGCGCTGCTGGCCGGTGCGGTCGTCCCGGCCAGCGGCGTCGCCAACCAGACCGATGTCAACGAGGGCCTGGCCGCGGCGCAGGCGGCGGAGTCGGCGCGTCAGGAGCGCA
>JAICRD010000073.1 GCA_025937535.1 Chloroflexota bacterium
CCGAAGGCCGACGCCGCCTCGCGGCGCGCGGCAGCCAGCCCCTCGGCCAGGTCCTCGTCCCGGTCGACGCGACGCATGCCGCGACCGCCACCGCCGGCCGCGGCCTTGAGCATGACCGGGAATCCGATGTCCTCCACGGCGCCCATGTCGTCCTCGAGCGCCACTGTCGTTCCCGGCACGATCGGAACGCCGGCGCGTTCGGCGGATCGCCGAGCGGCCAGCTTGTTGCCCAGGGAGGCGAGCGCGGAGGCCGGCGGACCGATGAAGACGATGCCTGCCTCCTCGACGGCCCGGGCGAAGTCGGCGTTCTCGGAGAGGAAGCCGTAGCCGGGATGGATCGCCTCGGCGCCGCTGCGCCGCGCGGCCTCGATGACCGCCGGGATGGACAGATACGACTCGGTTGCGGCGGGCGGGCCGATGCGTTCGGAGCGATCAGCGGCGCGGACGTGAAGCGCATCGGCATCGGCATCGGAGTGGACGGCGATGGGCGAGATGCCGAGCTCGCGGCAGGCGCGGATCACGCGGATGGCGATCTCGCCGCGGTTCGCGACCAGCAGCCGGTGGAACGGAGGCATGGACCTGTCCGTGCGCAAAGACGCGGGGTCGCTCAAAGCGGGATGTTGCCGTGCTTCTTGGGCGGCACCGACTGTCGCTTGTTCTGGAGCATGTCCAGTGCACCCGCGATTCGCGCACGCGTCTCCGACGGCAGGATCACTTCATCGACGTAGCCGCGCGCCGCGGCGATGTACGGGTTGGCGAACCGCTCCTCGTACTCGGCCACGAGGCGAGCGCGCTCGGCATCGGCGTCCTCCGCGGCCGCGATGCGATCGCGGAAGATGATGTTGACTGCGCCCTCGACACCCATGACCGCGATCTCCGCCGTCGGCCACGCGAAGTTCATGTCGCCGCGCACGTGCTTGCTGCTCATGACGTCGTACGCGCCGCCGTATGCCTTGCGGGTGATGACGGTCACCTTCGGCACGGTCGCCTCGCAGTAGGCATACAGCAGCTTCGCGCCGTGACGGATGATGCCGCGGTGCTCCTGGTCGACGCCGGGCAGGAAGCCGGGAACGTCGACGAGCGTGACGATGGGAATGTTGAAGCAATCGCAGGTACGGACGAATCGTGCCGCCTTGTCGGACGCGTCGATGTCGAGGACGCCCGCGAGGACCTCGGGTTGCTGCGCGACGATGCCAATGCTGCGACCCTCGACTCGAGCGAAGCCACAGACGATATTGCGCGCGTAATGCTCATGGACCTCGGTGAAGGAATCGGCGTCGACGATGCCGTCGATCGCGGTATGCATGTCGTAGGACTGCTTCGCCGAGTCGGGCACCAGCGCGTCGAGCGCTTCGGCCGCAACCGACGGCGGCGACCAATCGTCGCGCCTGGGCGTGAGGTCGACGTTGTTCTGCGGCAGATATCCGATGAGCGTTCGTGCCAGCTCCAACGCGTGTGGCTCACCGGCGGCCAGGAAGTGTGCGACCCCGCTGCGTTCGTTGTGTACGGTCGCGCCACCGAGGCCCTCGAAGTCGATCTCTTCGTGCGTCACGGTCTTCACGACGTTCGGGCCTGTGACGAACATGTAGCTGGTGCCCTCGACCATGACGACGAGGTCGGTGATGGCCGGCGAGTACACGGCGCCACCGGCGCAGGGCCCCATGACCAGGCTGATTTGTGGGACCACTCCGGAAGCCAGCGTGTTGCGCAGGAAGATGTCGGCGTAGCCGCCCAGGCTGACCACGCCCTCCTGGATGCGGGCGCCACCGGAATCGGACAGGCCGATGATCGGCGCGCCGTTCTCGATGGCCAGGTCCATGACCTTGCAGATCTTTTCGGCATGCGCCTCGGACAGTGAGCCGCCGAACACGGTGAAGTCCTGGCTGTAGACGAACACGAGTCGGCCGTCGATGCGACCGAAGCCGGTGATGACACCGTCGCCCAGGTAGCGCTCGTCATCCAGGCCGAAGTCGGTGGCGCGATGCGTCACGAACGCGTCGATCTCGGTGAAGCTCTCCTCATCGAGAAGAAGCTCGAGCCGCTCGCGCGCCGACAGCTTGCCGCGCGCGTGCTGCCCTTCGACCCGCTTCGCTCCCCCGCCCTGCCGCGCCTCCTCGCGCATCGTCCGCAATCGATCGAGCTTGTCGGCGGTCGACACGCAGCACTCCTCCGAAGATGCGGGTGGTGTGGGCCCGGCAGGAATCGAACCTGCGACCGTCCGGTTATGAGCCGGTTGCTCTGACCATTGAGCTACGGGCCCGCAGGTGCGACGGTGGACAACTCCGAGTATAGACGGATGTCTTTGCACAACGACACACCGTTTTCTCCACGTTGTGGATAACTTGGATGGACCGATCCCGTCGGGGCTGCCTATCATCGGCGCGTCGCACTCGCGACCTCCCTGCCGCCCGAGTCACACGAAGGTGATGCGTTGACCAAGGTAATTTCGATCGCGAACCAGAAGGGCGGAGTCGGCAAGACGACCTGCTCCATCAATCTCGGTGGCGCTCTGGCGGAGCTCGGCTACCGGGTCCTTTGCGTCGACATGGATCCGCAGGCGAACCTGACGGTCGGCCTCGGCATCAGCCTCTCCGATGTGCGCCAGTCGATGGCCGACGTGCTGTCGGACGATCGCATCGGCCTGGACGAGGTGGTCCGTGAGACCGAGACCAAGGGACTGTCCGTTGCGCCCGCGACGTTGGAGCTCGCCTCGACCGAGGTGGAGCTCTTCACGGCCATCGGCCGCGAGATGGTCCTGCGTGACGCGCTCGCCGGCTGGTCCGAGCGACAGTTCGACGTCGTCATCATCGACTGCCCGCCGACGCTCGGTCTGCTGACCATCAATTCCCTGGTCGCCAGCAACCGCGTCATCATCCCGGTCCAGACCCAGTACTACGCGATCAAGGGCCTGACGGCGCTGATCAAGGTCATCAACACCATCAAGATCAAGCTGAACCACGACCTCGAAGTGCTCGGCCTGCTGCCGACCTTCTTCGACGGACGCACGGTCCTGGCCAGGGAGATGCTCGAGAACCTCAAGCAGCTCGGCGACCACCGCGTCTTCAACACCATGATCAAGAACACGGTGAAGCTCGGCGAGGCACCGCTGACCGGGAAGCCGGTCACCGAGTACGCGACGAACTCATCCGCGGCGCGCGCGTTCCGCGACCTGGCCCAGGAGGTGATCCAGCTTGGCTAACAAGCAGCCCGCATTCCGCGAGAACATCCACCGGCTGTTCGACGAGGCGCAGGCGACCGATCTCGGCCCGGGTATCGTGTCGCTCATCGAGTCGCGCGCCACGCAGGCGCAGATGCGCGAAGTGCCGATCGGCAAGATCCTGCCGAATCCGGCGCAGCCGCGGCTGTCGTACGACGAGGACTCTCTGACCGAGCTCGCGTCCTCGATCCGCGAGCACGGCGTCCTCCAGCCGATCATCGTGCGACCGGTCGGCTCGAAGTTCGAGCTCATCGCCGGCGAGCGTCGCTGGCGCGCGTCGGGGATGGCAGAGCGGGAGACGATCCCGGCCATCGTCGTCGAGTTCGACGAGCAGACGGCGCTCGAGGTCAGCATCATCGAGAACCTTCAGCGCGAGGACGTCTCGCCGCTGGAGGAGGCGACGATGTTCCGCAAGATGACCGAGACCTTCGGCTATTCGGTTCGACAGCTGGCGCAGAAGGTCGGCAAGGACAAGGGCTACGTCGAGAATCGGCTTCGTCTCTCCGATGCGCCGGCCGACGTGCGCGAGCTCGTGTCGTTGCGCAAAGACACGATCAGCCACGCGTATGAGTTGATGAAGATCGGCGACGAGCGCAAGCGTCGTCGCCTGGCGAAGCGCATCATCGCCGGCGAGCTGTCGCTGGCGAAGCTGCGGATCATCACCGGCACGAGCCCGGACGCGTCGGAGGACGAGGCGGCCGCAAAGCCCCGGCGACGAGCGCGAACGGTCGCGGGACAGGTGGCCCAGGCCAGGGCCGCCGATGACGCGTTGATGGGTGCTCGCTCGAAGCTTGCCGAGGGGGTCGACGATCTCGTCGAGATCCTGCGCCAGCCCGAGCTGATGGAGCAGATCCCGGAGGTCAACCGGGCCAACTTCGCCAAGCACCTGACGATCACGAAGCTCAAGATCGAGAACGCGATCGCCATCATCCGAGCCGGCACGGGCCAGCGCGAGGAGGCCGAGGGGATCTGAAGCGCCCTAGGCGACGTAGCTCATGACGTCGCGGTGGGCGACCAGGAAGTCGACGAGCTTCGCCTGGGCATCAGGCTCGATCCGTCGCAGGCCGGCGATCGCCTTCGGAAGCTCGAAGATCGGGGCGGCCAACTCGCCGGCAGTGTCGATCCCGACGACGTGGTCCGGTCCCCCTCCGACGAGGAAGGCACGCTGGAAGCCGCGAGCGTCGAGGCCGGTCGCGGCGCAGAAGGACGCGATCGCCCGACCGACGCCGAGACGCTTGGCGAAGTCCATGAAGAGATCAGCCGCCCATGCGTCAACCTGTGCGGCGTCCTGCGCGGACACCATCTCGCGGTAGGGTTGCTCCTCGACCTCGTTCACGCGCCCTCCTCGGCATCGATTGAGCCTCGATTCTAGCCGAGCGATTGCGTCGGCGAGGCCGGCGGCCGAGCCATCGGCTGCGCTATTCTCGCCGGGCATGATCGATCCCCACGCCGATCCGCGAACCGAGGACACGCTCGTCTACGAGCTCCTGCGCGCCGAGCGCGGCTCGCCCGAGCCGGAGGTGGTCGGGCGCGCCATCTTCCGTGGTGGAGCATCGACGGTCGAGGCGTCGGATGACATCCGGCTGGCCGTCGAGGAGGTGCTCGAGCGCGCGTTCGTCGACCGCATCCAGGCAGACGAGCGGCCGCGCGGCTATCGGCGGACGGGTCGGGGCGTCGTCGGCCTGCTGATTCCGGGGATGCCAGAGCACTTCATCGCACGCATGCGCGGCCTCTGGCTCAGCTACCCGGACGGCTCGGTCGTGACGGCGCGAGCGGCTTCGGCCGGCTCATCCACGGCGCTGACCGTGCCCGAGTCCACCGACGTGGGTCCGGCGGTCACCGATGCCCGCATCCGTCGGGCGACCTTGGCCAGCGTCGAGGACACGCTGGGCACCCGTCCCCTCGTGCGCTCGCACCCGCCGGAGACGGGGCTGCGCCCGGTCCGCGAGGTTGACATGACGACGCCGGTGAGCCGCACGGACTGCGGCTGGCTCGTCTGAGTCGGTATCATCGGGCCATGACCACCTTCCTCAAGTACGCCGCCATCCCGATCCTGATCCTGATCGTGGCCGTCGTGTACTGGTTCCTCAGCTACGAGCCGGCGGGATCGGTGATGCTCCTCCTGTTCGGGATCGCCATGGGCATCATGGAGTGGGTCCTGGTGCCGACCTTCGGCGACGTCGGACCGACCGCGCCGGTCGATGCCGACTGGCACGAGCGCGGGGGCTGACCCTCCCCTTTCGGCGGGCACGAAAAGACCGGACACTGCGGCTGCCCTGGCGGCAGAGCCGCCAACGCAGTGTCCGGCTCACAGGTACTAACGCCGTACCATCGCCGATGTTAGGCGTTTGCTGTCACCAAATCCGTCTTGGTACGGGCATTACCGCGCGACCGCCCGGAACCCCCGAGGATTGTCATGGAGGAAGTGGCTCCGGCGGTAGGATTCGAACCTACGACCAAGCGGTTAACAGCCGCCCGCTCTACCACTGAGCTACGCCGGACCGCGCGACGGGATGAGGCGTGCATCCCGTGGACGCCCGCGATGATACGACACGCTGCCCGAGCCGTCACCCGCGGCCCGACCGCCCGGGTCTGATACGCTCAGTCCCCGCCCCCAAGGCCGCGCAGGAGGACCAGCGTGTCGAGTGAGTTCTTCCCCAATGTCGCCGAGCGCATCGGCTTCGGCGGCCTGACCTCGACCGAACCGTTGGCGTTCAAGGTCTACGAGCCGGATCGGATGGTCCTCGGCAAGCGGATGGAGGATCACCTGCGCATCGCGGTCTGCCTGTGGCATTCGTTCAACTGGCCCGGCACCGATGTCTTCGGCTCCGGCACCTTCGACCGGCCCTGGCTGGAGGGCACTGCGGAGCCGATGGAGGCCGCGCGCGCGAAGCTCGAGGCGGCCTTCGAGTTCATCGCCAAGCTCGGCGCGCCGTTCTACTGCTTCCACGATCGCGACATCGCGCCGGAGGGCGCGACCTTCGCCGAGTCCGCCGCGAACCTCGATGCCATGGTCGACGTGGCGGCCGAGCACATGGAGCGCACCGGTGCCCGGCTGCTGTGGGGCACGGCCAACCTCTTCAGCCACCCGCGCTACGCGGCTGGCGCGGCGACGAACCCGGATCCGGAGGTGTTCGCCTACGCCGCGGCGCAGGTTCGCCAGATGCTCGAGGTCACGCATCGGTTGGACGGCGCCAACTACGTCCTGTGGGGCGGCCGCGAGGGCTACGAGACGCTGCTGAACACCGATCTCCGGCGGGAGGAGGAGCAGCTGGCCCGCTTCCTGACCCTGGTGGCCGAGCACAAGCACCGCATCGGCTTCACCGGCACGCTGCTGCTGGAGCCCAAGCCGCAGGAGCCGACGAAGCACCAGTACGACTACGACAGCGCGACCGTGCAGGGCTTCCTGGCCCGTCACGACCTGCTGGACGAGTACCGCGTCAACATCGAGGTCAACCACGCCACGCTGGCCGGCCACAGCTTCCATCACGAGGTGGCTACGGCGATCGCCATCGGCCTGTTCGGCAGCGTCGACGTCAACCGTGGCGACTACCAGAACGGCTGGGACACCGATCAGTTCCCGAACTCGGTGGACGAGCTCAGCCTGGCGCTGTACGAGATCGTGCGCACCGGCGGCTTCACGACCGGGGGCTTCAACTTCGACACCAAGCTCCGTCGCCAGAGCATGGACCGATACGATCTGTTCCACGCCCACATCGGCGGCATCGACACGCTGGCGCGGTCGCTGCTGGTCGCCGCGGACATGATCGAGTCAGGGACGCTGGAGGGACCGCGTATCGAGCGGTATGCCGCCTGGGACACCGGCATCGGCGCCGAGATCCTGGGTGGCGGCGCGTCGCTTGCGCAGCTCGGTGATCGGGTTGCGGCCGGTGGGATTGAGCCGCGGCCTCGATCCGGCCGCCAGGAGGAGCTCGAGAACGCGGTCAACCAGCGGATCTGGTCGGCGGACCGGCAGCCCTAGCCAGCGATTCGGAAGGCGTCCAGCTCCTCGCGGGTGACCTCTCCCGGCTTCTTGCCGAGGATGATCATGCCGAGCACCTCATCGGTCGTGACCTTGTCCTTGTCGAGCGTGTCGACGATCCGGCCGTGGTACATGACGCTGATCCGATCGGCCAGGTCAAACACGTCGTGGATGTCGTGGCTGATGAGGAAGATGCCGAGGCCCTCGGTCTTCAGCTGACGGATGAGGTCGCGGACCTGGGCAGTCTCCGCCGGTCCGAGCGCTGCCGTGGGCTCGTCCATGATGAGGATGGTGGCGTTGAACTGGATCGCGCGCGCGATCGCGACCGACTGGCGCTGGCCGCCGGACAGCGATTCCACCGCCGACCTGAAGTTCTGGAAACGCGGGTTGAGGCGCTTCATCAACCGGCGCGTCGCGTCCTCCATGGCCGCGTCATCGAGGACCCCCGTCCGCTGGACGAGCTCGCGGCCGAGGAAGACGTTCGCCGACGCATCGAGGTTGTCGGCGAGCGCCAGCGTCTGATAGATGCACTCGATGCCGTAGCTCCGCGCATCGCGCGGGTTGTGGATCGTGGCGACCTGGCCGCCGATGAGGATGTCGCCCGAATCGGGGATCTGTGCGCCCGACAGCACCTTCATGAGGGTCGACTTGCCGGCGCCGTTGCCACCCACCAGCCCCAGCACCTCGCCCGGGCGCAGGTTGATGCTCACCTCGTTCACGGCATGGACGCCACCGAACGAGACGCTGATGTCGCGCATCTCGACGAGGTAGCCCTCCGGCGACAGCGGCGGGGCGGGGCGCTCGGCCGAATCGGGCACTGCGGTCATGTCGACCTCCGGCGCAGCCATGCGTCGAAGCCCACCGCCGCCACGAGCACGATGCCGACGACGATGTCCTGGGTCGGCGAGTCCACCCGCATCTGGACCATGCCGGAGCGCAGCGACTGCATGACGACGGCCCCCAGCACGGCTCCGGGAATGGTGCCGATGCCGCCGAGGAATGACGTGCCGCCGATTACCGCGGCACTGATGACGTCGAGCTCGTTCGTCACGCCCAGCCCGGTGACAGCGGCGTTCAGGCGCGCCGTCTGGACGATCGCGCTGACGCCCGCCAGCAGGCCCATGACACCGAACACCAGCATGACCGACCGCTTCGTGTTGATGCCGCTGAGCTCGGCGGCCTGCGGGTTGCCGCCGATGGCGTAGACGTTGCGTCCGAACCGGCGCCGCTCGGCGAGATGCGTCATAACGATCGCGACGCCGATCGTGATCAGCACCGGAAAGGCGATGCCGGTCGGGATGACTAAGCCGCCAGGGGGCACCTCGATGCCGTTCTGCTGGGCGTACTGGTTCGCCAGGTTCTCTGGCCACGGATACGCGTTGACCACCCACACGGCGCCCAGGATGACGACGGCGGCAATGACTCCCAGGACGACCGTGGCCCAGATCGGGCGGATCTGGAACCCGTATTTCGCGCGACGCCGGCGGAGGAGGAACAGGCCGGTCACGACGACGACCGTGGCGATGATCCCGACCGCCCACGACCCCCACTCGCCGAGCGAGCCCTGCGGCCCGCCGCCGAGCAGCCGGAACGTCGTATCCAGGGGCGCGATCGTCTGTCCCTGCGCGTACTGGAAGATGAGGCCGCGCCAGACGAGCAGGCCGCCGAGTGTGACGATGAACGACGGGATGAACCCGTAGGCGATGACGAATCCCTGGAGCAGGCCCACCGCCAGGCCGAGCACCAGCCCAAGGATGACGGTGAGGATCCAGATTGCCGGATGTCCCAGCCCCAGCCCGAGCCCATCGGGGAACCAGGCTGTCTGGGCCATCGCCATCGTGTAGCCGATGAAGCCGAGCATCGATCCAACGGACAGGTCGATGTTGCGGGACACGATGACGAGCACCATGCCGGTCGCCATGATGGCGATCGAGGCGCTCTGAACCGAGAGGTTCCACAGGTTGCGAGCGGTGAGGAAGGACCCGCCGGTCGCGATGTTGAACCCGATCCAGATGATGGCCAGCGCGGCGACGAGTCCGATGAGGCGGGTGTCGACGTCGGCGGTACGGGCTAGTGCGCCGCCGGCCTGCGGCAGCTGCCTGAGTCGATCTCCGATGCTCGGGGTTGGGGTAGGAGTCACCGCCTCCGACAATCTCGACTCCTAGTGAAGTGCGCTCATGGAAGAGGTCAGCCTGCGCCCGCCGTCCGGCGGCGGGCGCAGGCTGGTACCGATCAGGGCCTAGCTCACGGGCACACGTCGACGGTGCCGGACTCGACGCCCTGGCACAGCTCTTCCTCGGTGATCCAGTCGGCGTCGAGCACGATGTCCAGGTTGTCCTGGGTGATCGCGATCGGCTCGAGCAGGATCG
>JAICRD010000235.1 GCA_025937535.1 Chloroflexota bacterium
GGCGTACTGCGCCTGCACCAGCTCACGCACGCGATCGACGATGAGCTGCAGCACCAGATCGACCTCGAGCACACCACTGATGCCGCTCACGGCCTGGTCCATCGCCTTGAGCTGCGCCTCGGCGCGCTCTGCACGGGCGCGATCCCGCGCGGCCATGAGGCCCATCTCGAGCGCGCGAGCCAGCCTCGAGGCTTGCGCCGAGTCACCGGTGATGGTGATGCGGCCGATTGGCTCGGGCTCGCCGGGCAGCCGCAGCTCGTGCTCGGCGCTCGCCGAACCGATCTCAAGCCGCAGGGTCGGCAGGGGCGGCGCAGAGACCTCGAGGCGTCCGACCGCCAGGCCGAGTGCGTCAGCCACCCCGGCAAGCGCGTCGCGCAGCGCGTCGGCGCGGCCGGCTGAGGGATCGGCGCGCCACGCCTCGATCGCCTCGAGCAGTGGCGGGAGGACGAGGAAACGCGTTTGCGACGTCGTCATCGGCGCAAGGCTAGCGCCTCAGGCGGCCACGTCGGCCAATGTGACGGAGCCAAGGGTCACGTTCGCCCGTTCCTGTGCCGTCGCGAACGCGTCGTGGACGGCGCAGACGACCCCGTCTCGGCCGCACGGACCGCCGCGCATGACGCAGGTCCGCCGGCGGCTTTCGCCCTCGACGGCTTCGACGATCGCGAGGAGTGTCACTTCCGATGCGGGGCGGGCGAGGGTGTACCCGCCCCGCCGGCCACGGCGGTTGGCGACCAGCGAGGCACGCACCAGGTCGCCCATGACCTGCGCGACGTAGTTGGGCGGGATCGCGGTCGCGTCGGCCAAGGCCGCCGCGGTGAGCTGGCCCGTGCCCGGTCGCGCGAGGGTGAGCATCGCGCGCACGGCGTAGTCGCCCCGTTTCGTGAGCTCCAATCGCATCGGCTCTCCAGTTCGGTCCAAAGGACCCGTCAGGCGCGGGACGAACGGCACGTCCGCCCGAACGCCGAAATCCTTACTAATTGAG
Organism: Chloroflexota bacterium; assembly: GCA_025937535.1. Taxonomy (GTDB): domain Bacteria; phylum Chloroflexota; class Limnocylindria; order QHBO01; family QHBO01; genus JACDBZ01. The sequence continues at coordinate 983 of JAICRD010000235.1, forward strand.
TGAACATTATTTCATCCCACGGGAGAGGATCAATGCAACGAGCGTTCTGGTACACCGGGCTGGCGGGAGGTGGCACCGCCATCTTCCTGAGCCTGGTCCTGGTCGGATCGCTCCTGGTCAACGGCCTGCACGTTGGCGGGGGCGCTCCTGCGGACGGTGGCGAGGCGCCGGCCGCCACCCACGACATGGCGAACATGGACAACGGCGGGCAGACCGCCACGCCGGTCGAGGCGGATCCAAATGCCGCCGCGTACGTCCCGCGCGACGCGACCGCGCCCGAGCGCCTCGAGGGCGAGGTGCATGACATCGACCTCTACGTGATCGAGCAGCCGATGACGGTTGCCGAGGGCTTCGTTCAGACCGTGTATGCCTTCGGCTTCACGCCCGAGACGGCCACCGTTCCCGGCCCGGTCATCCGCGTCAAGGTCGGCGACCTCGTGCGGATCCACTTCAAGAACCCCGCCACGAACCTCATGCCGCATTCGGTCGACTTCCATGCCTCCCTGGTCGCTTGGAACGACGAGATGACCGACATCAATCCGGGCGAGGAGAAGCTCTACGAGTTCGAGGCCAAGTACGCCGGCGTCTACATGTACCACTGCGGGACGGCCGGAGCGCTGAGCCATATGCTCAACGGCATGTACGGCATGATCATCGTCGAGCCGGCCGAGGGGCTGGCGCCGGTCGACCGTGAGGTCTTCTTGATCCAGAACGAGTGGTACCTCGGCCCGCAGGGCCAGACGGGCGACCTGGCGCGCGCCAACTCGAGCGCGCCGGCCCCCGACTTCGTCGTCTGGAACGGCGTTGCCAACCAGTACAAGGACAATCCGATCCAGGTCGAGACCGGTGAGAACGTCCGTGCCTTCATCCTCAATGAGGGGCCGAACATCGATACCAGCTTCCACATCGTCGGCACGATCTTCCACCGCGTGGTGAAGGAGGGCATCGCCCTCGAGCCGGGCAACGACGGGAACTGGGGCTCACAGGCGGTTGACCTGGCGCCGGCCCAGGGTGCCATCGTCGAGTTCACCTTCGACGAGGATGGCCTCTACCCGATCGTGACCCACGCGTTCAACTTCGTGGCACACGGTGCGCTCGGCCTCTTCCAGGCCGGGGACGGGGGCGCCGCGGCGCCGGGAGGCCACTGATACAGATCGGACCGATGCCGTCGGCCGGGCCCACCGGCCGAACGGACAACCCCCGGCACCTGACCGAGCGCCACGTTCTGGCGCTCGGTCTCGGTATGGCCGGGCTGTACGTGGTGGCCGCGCTGCTGGCGGCCATCACGACGGTCGTCGCCGGTGGCAGCTCGTGGGCGGCGCTGCATCTCGCCCTGGCCGGTGCGGCGACGGTGGCCATCGGCGCGTTCATGCCTCATTTCGCGGTGACCCTGGCGGGCACCAGACCGGCGCCCCCGCGCGAGCGGCTGACGGCGCTTGGCCTGCTGGCCGCCGGTGGGGCAGCGGTCGTCGCGGGGGTGACGTCGCTCGGCGGCCTCGTGGCGGCCGCGGGCGCTGTGGCCCAGCTGGTCGGCCTGGTCATCGTCGGCTGGCACACCATCTCGCCGTCACGAGATCCCTTGGCGCGTCGCCATCAGGTCGTCGCCTTGGCCTATATCGTCGCCTTGCTCGAGCTGGCCGGCGGCATCGCGCTCGGGGCGCTGTCGGCGCTCGGCGTGCCGGCCA
>JAICRD010000095.1 GCA_025937535.1 Chloroflexota bacterium
CGTGATCTCGAAGAAGTCGTAGAAGTGGTAGAGGTCCTCGTGCGCCCAGGACCGGTCGGGCAGCAGGGGCAGATCGGTCCCGAAGCGTGCGTTGAAGATGATGCGGAAGGCGTTGACCGGCGTGATGCCGTCGTGCATGCCTGCTGCTTCGAGATCGGCGCCAGGGACCCGCATGGCGAACAGGATTCCGAATTTCTGCTCGAGCTCGGCATCGGTGGCGTCGCGCCACTCGAAGCCCCACTCGTCGGCCTCGTAGCGGGCGGGGAAGGGGCCCTCATCGGCCTGGAGCATGATCACGGCGTTGGGTGAGTGCTCGATGATGTTGTCGATCGCCGCCAGCATGCGAGCGTTGCCGTAGGACAGCTGGCGGACGTAGCTCTCGACGTCACCGAGCTCGTCGACCTGCTGGCGCCCGGTGAATGTGCCATCGGCGTTGAATACGAACGGCGGATGGGGCAGCAGGATGTGGGCGAAGACATACTTCGGCCCCGGCAGATCGGGCACCTCGTCCAGCTTCTGAAGCTCGTACAGCGTGTGCTCGCGCAGGACGCGCCAGTCCCACGGGTCGGTCGGCGCGGCGTCGGGCTCGCTGAAGGCGCGAAGGATCGTCGTCTGCGCGAGGACGGTCGAGAACTCGTCCTGGCCCTCGTAGTGGAAGACCCGATCGGCGTCGACGTTCGTCATCGTCGGGGTCCACCAGTTCGAGATGTGGACGTAGCGGTAGCCGATCTCCTTGAGGGCTGCCGGCACGGCGAGGTGATCGCGGAGGACGCGGTGGATCGGCTCGCGGTCCTTGCCCTCCGTAGCCTCCGCCTCGAGTGCGCCGGCGTCGATGTAGTCCATGTTGAGCGAGCTGGCGAGCGACAGCGGCGTCTTGATGTAGTTCGCGTGCGCGTGTCGCGGGACCTCGAACCCGCGCTCCTCCAGGGCGGTCAGGAACGGCTCGTTGTCGAAGTCGTAGACATCGCGCAGGGCGGTCGAGCCGGCGTAGCGGTCCAGGATGATGTAGTAGACGTCGGGCAGATCGCTGGGGTCTGGCGGCTCGAGCTGGACCGTGCCCAGGTCCGGGTCGGTGGCATCCACCGCGCCGAAGGCGACCATGGTGCCCGCCACGCTCCACGCGTTGAGCAGCAGGGCCAGCGCCGCGATCAGATTGAGCGCGCGCGTCGCGGGCAGGGTGAACCGTCCGGCATGCCAGGCGACGAAGAAGCCGATGCCGATCACCAGCACCCACGCCACGATCAGCGGCCACTGGCTGGACAGCACGCTGCTCGCCGCGTTCCAGGCATGGCCGTAGCCGAAGAAGCCGATGACGGCGACCGTCGTCAGCAGCCCGGCCCTCCACCAGTTGCGGAGCGCGAGGCCGAGCACGACGAGCACCAGGGCTGCCCCGCCCACGGCGAGGCCGAGGGGCAGCCACAGGGGAGCCAGGGTCACCTGCTCGGCGGCGTTGATCGCGAACAGGAAGACGACGGGGTATGCCGCGGCCAGCAGCGGGTGGATCGGCAGAGCGGTCCAGTCGAAGCCCAGGCGCCTCATCCGCCGCCTCCATCGGTCCGCTCGATCTCGACGAAGTCGTACAGGTGCGCGTAGTCGGGCGACAGGAAGCTGACGTCGGGCAGCGGGTCGAGATCGGCGTCGAAGAAGGCGTTCATCACGTAGCGGAAGGTGTTCACCGGCGTGCTGCGATCGTTGAATCCGGCATCGGCCGGGTCGATTCCCGGCAGGTGCATGGCATTCAGGATGCCGTACTTGCGCTCGATCTGCGATGGGCTGGCCCGGGTCCAGTCGAAGTCACGCTCGTCGGCAGCGAACGCATCCGGGAAGGGGCCCTCGTCCGCGGCGAGCACGATGATCGGCTGCCGGTCGTCCGGAACGTCCAGGAGCGCGTCGAGCATGTCGAGGATCCTGCCGTTCGTCCACTCCAGCTGACGCACGTACTCCTCCTCCTCGCTGCGCTGCGCACGCTCCTCCTCGGTCGGCGTGCTGCCGTCGGCATCGAAGTAGTACGGCGGGTGTGGCACCAGGAAGTGGCTGAAGACGAACGTCGGCCCGTCGAGGTTCCTCGTCTCGATGACGTGCTCGAACTGCCGCAGCGTGAACTCCTTGCCGGTGCCCCACGCCTCGATGGTGCGTTCACCGGGTTCGAGCGGGGGTGACAGCAGGCTCAGCGCCGTGGTCGACAGCAGCGCCGAGCTGAACTGGTCGCCGCGGGCGGAGCCGATGACCCGATCCGCGTACGGATTGGTCCCGGTCGGTTCCCAGTAGCTGCCGACGTGAACGTACTCGTAGCCGAGGCTCTGGAGCGTCGCCGGCACGGGGAGGTGGCTCTGGAGCAGGGCGTAGGCCGCGGCCACCTCGCGGCCGTCCTCGGCGTTCGCCGCCAGCGCGGGGCCATCCAGGAAGTCCATGCTCAGCGTGCTCGACAGCGAAAGCGCCGTCTTCAGGTAGTTGGCCGACGCGTCTTCGGCAACGGCGAAGCCCCGCGCGCGGAGCGCGTCGAGGAAGGGGGCGTTGTCGTAGCCGTACTGTGTGCGCAGCGTGTCAGCGCCGGCGTATCGGTCCATCACCAGGAAGTAGATGTCCGGGCGCCCGCGCTCTCCGACGGCCACCTGGATCGGAGCGGCGTCCGACGCCACCGCCCGGCGGCCCGCGAGTGTGAACGAGGCGATGCTCCAGGCGTTGATGGCACAGGCGACGACGAGCACGAAGGTGACGCCGCGGGTCGCCGCGGGGACCCAGCGACCGCCGCGCCAGACGACGATGGCCAGCGCACTGCCGATGGCGAGGTAGGCGGCAATGAGCCAGCGACGCTGCCCGAGCAGCTCGCCGAGCGCGTTCCAGGCGTGGCCGAAGCTGAAGAACAGCGCCAGCGCGATGGTGGCGAGCAGCGCGCCTCGCAGCCAGTCGCCGGCGAGGGCACGTCCCAGGAGGAGCGCCGCGGCGCCCGCTCCGAGGGACGCCACGAGCGGGATCCACAGCGGTTGCAGCGTCACCTGCTCGGCGACGTTCTGCGCGAAGAGGAACAGGACCGGGTAGGCTGCCGCGAGCAGCGGATGCAGGGCCAGGGGCGGGATGGGGGAGTGGCCGCCGCTTCCGCGTGCGGGTAACATCCGCCTAACACTAGTCGAGGCTCTTCGACGATGCCATTTCTGGCGTATATCGACCCGGGCTCGGGCAGCATGCTGCTCCAGGTGATCCTTGCCGGCGTGCTCGCCGTGCCCTTCTTCTTCCGTCGCGTGATCAGCGATACCTGGCATCGGATCCGAGGCGGCGAGGCCCCGAAGCAGGCCGAGGTCGAGGTCCGCGAGGAGAACGATTCGCGCGGCTGACCGGCCGGTCATCGACCCGGCCTCGTTCCGCGACCCGTCCGGCTTCGTCTATCGCCGCGACGGCATCCTCTACCGGCAGATCCAGCCCTCGGCCGCCGCCGATTGGGACGCCTTCCGTTCGTCCGGCCTGCTCGATCGCCTCGTGGCCGATGGGCTCATGGTCGAGCACGCCGATGTCGACCTTTCCCTTGCCGCTTCCCCCGACGCGGTCGCCGTCATCCAGCCGCGCCGGCTCGACTTCATCAGCTATCCGTACGAGTGGTCGTTCTCGCAGCTGAAGGACGCGGCGCTCCTGACCCTCGAGCTCCAGTCACGGGCACTCGACGCCGGCATGCGGCTCAAGGACGCGAGTGCCTACAACATCCAGTTCGATGCCGGCCGGCCCGTGCTCATCGACTCCCTCTCCTTCGAGGCGGCGCCGGCAACGGAGCCTTGGCCGGCCTATCGCCAGTTCTGCGAGCATTTCCTGGCGCCGCTGGCGCTGATCGCCCACCGCGACGCGCGCTGCGGTTTGATGCTGCGCGAGTTCATCGACGGCATCCCGCTCGAGCTCGCCGCGCGACTGCTGCCCGGGCGCACCCGACTCAACCTCGGGCTGCTCTCCCACGTCCACCTGCACGCCGGCGCGCAGCGCCGCGCCGCCGGTGACGGGGCGCCCGCGGATGGGGCGGCGCGCAAGCAGCGGCGTATCAGCGAGACAGGCCAGCGCGCGCTGCTCGACTCGTTGCGCCGCACCGTCGCCGGCCTGCGCTGGCAGCCGTCCGGCCAGTGGACCGGCTATGCGACGACGACCTCCTACTCGGACGTGGCGACCGCCAGCAAGGCGCAGCTCGTCCGGGAGATGCTCGACGCCGTCGGCGGTTCGTCGTGCTGGGACGTCGGCGCCAACGTCGGTGTCTACAGCGCGATCGCGGCCGATGCGGGCTACGGGGTCATCGCCTGGGACCTGGACGCCGGCAGCGTCGAGAAGCACTGGCGCGCGGTGCGCGAGGGCGGCAATCCCGCGATCCTGCCGCTGATCCTGGACCTGGCGAATCCGTCGCCGGCGCTCGGCTGGGCGCTGGAGGAGCGAGCCTCCTTCCTGGAGCGCGGCGAGCCGGACGTCATGCTGGCGCTGGCGCTCGTCCACCACCTGGCCATCGGCAACAACGTGCCGCTGCCAGGGGTGGCGAGGCTGTTCGCGCGCATGGCGCCGCGCGCGATCGTGGAGTTCGTTCCGAAGGAGGACCCGATGACGCGGCGCCTCCTCGCGGCGCGGCGCGATATCTTCGAGCACTACTCCATCGACGGCTTCCGAGCCGCCTTCTCGGAGTCGTTCCGGATCCTGCGCGAGGCGCCGATCACGGACTCGCCGCGCACGCTGTTCCTGCTCGAGCGCAATTCCTGACACGAGCCGTCGTCTTCATCGGCTCACAATTCCTCCGATGAGCGAGCTCGAGTTCCACCCACTCACCCGTGATCGGCTGTCCGACCTGGCGAAGCTGTTCGGTCAGGGCGGGGATCCGAAATGGTGCTGGTGCTCCTTCTTCAGGGTTCGCAACGCCGACTTTGCCCATGCCACCGCCGACACGAACCGGCAAGTGCTGGAGCGCGCCGTCGCCACGACCGCCACGGAAGGGCGTAGTCCCGGGCTGATCGCCTACCGCGACCGCGAGCCGATTGGCTGGGTCAGCATCGGGCCCCGCGACGACTACGAGCGGTTGAAGCATTCGAAGATCCTGGCGCCGATCGACGACAGGCCGGTGTGGTCGATCGTCTGCTTCGTCGTGTCGCGCAAGGCGCGCAAGCAGGGGGTCGCCCAGGCGCTGCTCGACGCCGCCATCGACTATGCGCGTCAGCACGGCGCGACTCTGCTGGAGGCGTACCCCGTCGAGACCGATGGTGGCCGCGTGCCCGCCGCGCACGCCTACAAGGGCACGCTGGGCATGTTCGAGCGCGCCGGCTTCGAGGTTGCCGAGCGGCGGCAGTTCAACCGGACGTCACCGGTGCGCCCGATCGTCCGCCGAAGGGTTCGCCCGCGACGTTCGGGCTCCCGCGGTTGACGGAGCGTCGGGGATGCCCGGCGATCTCGTTCCTGGCGCCGAGACCCGTTCTATTGCCACGTACTAACCAGGGTCGGCTCAAGGGGCGCGGAGGCCCGCGCTCGCGTCAGGTACCAACAAGGATCGGCTTAGGGGGCGTGGAGGCCCGCGCTCGCGTCAGGTATCAACCACAATCGGCTTAGGCAGTGCGGAGGCCGCGACCCCCGCCAGGTACCAACCACAATCGGCTTAGGCAGCGTGGAGACCCCGACGTCGCGTCAGGTACCAACCACGACCGATTCTGTCCCGGAATTCGGGCGTGGAGGGAACGAGAGGCTTCGATCGGTTCGCCTAGGCTGACGGTGGTCGGTACCTGACAGCGAACTGCGAAGGGAAACAACGGCTATTCGGCCTCGCTCACCGCGACGACCTCGGCGCCGAGCAGCTCCAGGAGCGCCGACGCTGCCAAGTGGATGTTCACCCCTCGCGCGCCCCCGCCGATGGCAACCCGTTCGTGCTCGAGCGCCGATGCGTCCAGGATGACCGGCCACGCTCGCGTGGCGCCGAATGGCGTGATGGCGCCGCGCTCGTAGCCGGTGACCGCCTTCGCCTCGTCGGCGTCGGGGAGCGACAGGCGGCGCACGCCCAGATGAGCCCGAAGCTTGGGCCAGTCGAAGCGGCGGCCGCCGGGGACGAGCACGAAGACGTAGTCGTCGTCGCCGCGGCGCACGACCAGGCTGCGCAGCAGCGCACCGAGCGGGATGCCCTGGAGCTCGGCGGACTCCTCGGCGCTGCGGGCGGGCGGCGTCCGCACCACCTCGAACGCGAGCCCGGATCCTTCGAGTGCGGCGAGCGCCGGTGTGCGCTGGCTCATCGGCTCAGGCGTCGGTGACCTCGATCCGGATCCGCTTGTTGATCCGGCCCTTCGACTCGTAGCCGGTCACGCGAACCCGCCCGATCTCGCCGGTGTGCGAGACGTGCGTGCCGCCATCGGCCTGGAGATCGAGTCCGACGATCTCGATGGTGCGGACCTCGCTGATGCCCTCGGGCAGCAGGTTGATCTTGGTGCGAATCAGGTCGGGGATGGCGAAGGCCTCGTCGCGCGGCAGGATGTTGACCCGGATGTCGCGATCCGCGTCGATCTCGGCGTTGACGCGCTTCTCGATCTCGCCGACGAGCTCACCGCTCATGGTCTCGAATTCGAAGTCCATCCGGCCGCTGAGCGGCTCCATGTTGCCGCCCGTGACCGACGCCTGGTAGTCGCGCCACACCACGCCGCACAGAACGTGCAGCGCGGAGTGGGTCCGCATCAGCTGGTGGCGCCGCTCCCAGTCGATCCGCGCGGTGACGGCGTCGCCGACCGACGGCAGCGATGGACCTTCGGCGACGGTGTGCCAGACGTCGTCGCCGCGCTTCTTCGCCCCGCCGATGCGCCAGGTCGCGCCCTCGCCCAGGATCTGGCCGGTATCGGCGGGCTGGCCTCCGCCGCCGGGATAGAAGACGGTCCGATCGAGAAGGATCGCGCCCGCATCGGCGTCGATCTCGACGACGGACGCCCGCGTCTCGCGGGCGTATGCATCGGTGTAGCAGGTGTTTTCGCTCACGCCGACAGGCTAGCGCGTTGCGTCGCCAGCGAAGATTGAGTCGCGACGCTGCATTTTCGGCCCGTAGCAGATCAGCCCCGGCATGAATGGGGCATCGATACACGGCGTGGTACGACGAGACGCCCCCCGAGCACGTGGACGAGCTCGAGGCAATCGTCGCCTCGACCGCGTTCGGCGAATAGCGCGATGGGAGGCGGCCGCTTGACGGCCGCCTCCCGGTTCCGGACCGCCTAGATTGAACCGGTAGGCTGCCCCGAACGCTCTCCAGTCCGATTGCGCCCACATGAGGCGTGACGACGACCAGGTCCGGAGAAATCGGTGTACGCAGCACTGGTGGAGCAGGCGAAGCGAGGCGATCGAGACGCCTTCGATTCGCTGGCTCGCCTGACCGGCGACCGATGCATGGCGATCGCGTTCAGGATCCTGCGCGACTTCGACCTTGCTGACGATGCCGTCCAATCGGCGCTGCTGACCGCGTGGCGCGAGCTTCGCGTCCTGCGGGATCCCGAGCGCTTCGAGCCCTGGCTGCACCGCATTCTGACCCATGCCTGTTACGCCGAGGCCAGGCGTCGCCGGCGATGGTCGGAAGGCATCCGGGTCCTCACCGTCGAGCCCGCGCACGGGACCGACGAGTACGCATCCGTCGATAACCGCGACCAGCTCGAGCGTGCCTTCAAGCGGCTCACCGTGCAGCAGCGCGCCGTCCTGGTCTTCCACCACTACCTCGGGCTGCCGTTGCCCGAGGTGGCGGCTCGCATCGGTATTCCGCTTGGGACCGTCAAGTCCCGCATGCATCACGCCAAGCGGGCGCTCCGGGCCAGCCTCGACGCCGAGGCCCGATCGTCCGCCGCCTCGCAGGAGCGAATGGCATGACCGCGCACAACGATCTCGATCGCCGGCTCACCGATTTCCTCCGTGAGGGTCCGGAAGGGCTGCCGTATGAGTCATTCGACGCGGTCCGCGATCGCACCGAACAAACAGGACAGCGGGTCGTGATCGGCCCGTGGAGGCTTCCCGAGATGAACAAGATCGTGACCATAACTCTCGGCGCGGCGGCCGCCGTGGTGCTCGCCCTCCTCATCGGATCGCAGCTGCTTGAATCGCCAGGTGGCCTCGGAGGGCCTGGCACTGAGCCGACGTCCAGTCCGGAGACGACCGCGTCGCCCGCGCCATCGGCCGCTCAACCCACCAGCGCGCCGGAGGCGGGCCTGCCCGAGGGCCCGTTCGAGCTGGCCGGGGATGGCGCATCCGTCCGCGCGCCGCGCATCACGGTCGCCATCCCGGCGTCCGGGTGGAGCTATGCGGCCGAACCCAACGCGCTAATCAAGGGCGACGAAGTGGACAACCTGCCCGAATCGGCCATCCTCGTCTACTCGGAAG
>JAICRD010000220.1 GCA_025937535.1 Chloroflexota bacterium
GACATTCTGATATTTGGTGCTGACGAACTGAAAGAGCAGGAAGAAGAAGCTGCGGGCAAGATACTTCTTCATGCTGTCCATGGATCCGGAGGTGTCCATGATGCACAGCACGACCGCGTTGGACTCCTCGCGCGTGTCCTCGACCAGGCGCTTGTAGGTCAGGTCCTCGCGGCGGAACGGGAAGCGCTCGTCCTCCTCGTCCCCGGGCGGGGCGGGGGGCGGCGCCGCGTCGGCGAAGCCCTGGGTCGCGATCTTGCGCCGGATGCGCGCCTTGGCAGTGCGCCGGCGGTCGAGATGGACCCGCACGCCGGCCTTGCGATAGCCCTTGCGCTTGGCGATCCGGTCCGACATCACCTCGCGCAGGATCTTGCGCTCCATGTCGGGCAGCTCGAGGTCCTCGAACATGATCTCGATCAGCTCGTCGAGGGTGACGTCGGTCTCGTAGTAGTCGACGCCCGGCTGATCGCCCGCCCGGCCCGCGCCGTCGCCGTCCTTGGGCGCCTTGCCGACCACCTGCCCGGGCTCGGTCTCGCCGTCGCCCGCGCCGACCTGCGGCTGGTTGTCGCCGAACACGAAGCGGTATTCCTTGATGCCGCGGATCGGCACCTTGATGATCCGGTCGCGGTCGCGGCCGATGATCGATTCCTCCGAGATGATGTCGGCGATGTTGTCGCGGATCGCCTCGCGCAGCTTCTCGCGATGGCGCTGCCGGTCGCCCGCGCTGCGGTCCGAGCGCAGCGCGTCCGAGGACGAGTAGGGTCGGAAGATGGCCATCCGCTTCGATGCTCTCGCCGGTCAGATCGGGCCGGGGTCAGATCGGGCGGACCCGCCGCCCGCGCTCAGTCACGCCAGAGGTGGTTGGCGGCGTACTTCAGGATCACGTCGACGCTGTCCTCGCAGTAGCCTCCTTCGATCAGGTTCTGCACCATGGTGTCGTACTTCTGCTGCTGCTCCTCGTCGCGGGTGCGCGCCTTGGTGATGATCCGCGACAGCTCGCGCACCGAGTTCATCAGCTTGCGCTCGATCGCCTCCTTGAGCGGCTCGTAGGAGGTGTAGGTGATCCGCTCGCCGCGCCGCGACGACGCCCACAGATAGGCGATCACCTCCTGCCGGAAGCCGTCGGCCGCGGAGCCGATGATCGCGATCTGCTCCTCGATCGACTTGAGGAACGCCTCGTCCGGCTGCAGCTCCTCGCGGGTGTTGTGGTCGCGCACCTTGGACTTGGTCACGTAGGCCTCGGCATGGTCCAGGTAGTTCTGGAACAGCGTCTCGGCCTGCTCGCGATAGGAGTAGATGAACGCCTTGGTGATGTCCTTCTCGAGCAGCTCCAGATAGACCTTGTGCAGCGTGTCCTGCAGGTGCTCGAGGTAGAGCTTCTTGACGTCCTCGGCGAGGTCGGCCTCCTTGACCATGCCGATCAGGGCCTCGCGGACGCTGATCGGATGGATCGACTTCGGGTTCTGGCTGAGCGCGTTGTCGAGCGCCTTCATGATGAAGCGGGTCGAGATGCCGAACATGCCCTCGCGCTTGGTGTCGTCGTGCAGCTCGCCCGCCGAGAGCTTCTTGGTGCGCCCCTTCTCGACGACCTCCTCGCCGTTGTACAGGCGCAGCTTGGTCATCAGGTCGCACTTGGCGGTCGGCTCGAGCCGGGTCAGCACCGCGAACATCGAGGCGATCTCGAGGGTGTGCGGCGCGATGCAGGCGTCGAACTTCGAGCGCGCCAGGAACTTCTGGTAGATCTTGACCTCTTCCGAGAGCCGCAGGTTGTAGGGCACCTTGACCACCACGATGCGGTCGAGGATCGCCTCGTTGGTGTGGTCGGCCTTGAACTTCTGCCACTCGGCCTCGTTGGAGTGGGCGACGATGCAGGTGTCGACGTAGATCGTGCCGTGACGGCCCGGCGCCGGGACGAACTTCTCCTGGGTCGCGGTGATCATGGTGTGGAGGTATTCGGTCTCGTTCTTGAACACCTCGATGAACTCGACCATGCCGCGGTTGCCGACGTTGAACGCGCCGTTCAGCTCCAGAACCCGCGGGTCGCCTTCGGAGTAGCGGTCGAGCTTGGAGATGTCCTCCGAGCCGATCAGCACCGAGGTGTCCTGGTTGTTGGGATCGACCGGCGGCACCACGCCGATGCCGCGCCGGCCGCGCTTGGAGAAGTTGACGGTGCGGACCGGCACCTCCTCGTAGCGGCCGCCGAACTCCTCCATCAGGCGGTAGCGGCAGACCGGGCAGAGGTCGCCCTCGATCTTGGCGCCCAGCATCTCCTCGAACGCCGGCCGCAGATGGCGCGGGATCAGGTGCAGCGGCTGCTCGTGGATCGGGCAGCCCTCGATCACGAAGATCGGCTGCAGCTCCTCGAGGCCGCGCTTGAGGCGCTCGACCAGCGAGCTCTTGCCGGACCCGACCGGGCCCATGAGGTAGAGCACCTGACGGCTCTCCTCGCCGCCCATCGCGGCGGAGTGGAAGTAGCGCACGATCTTGGCGAGCGTGCGCTCCATGCCGAAGAATTCGTCCTTGAAGAAGTTGTACACCTTGATCGGCTCGTCGCCGAACAGGCGCTGGGTGCGCGGCTCGTTCTCCGGGTTGATCTCGGTCACCCCGGCCAGCTGCATCATGTCGTACAGACGGCGGTGCGCCAGATTCGCCAGCGCCGCATCCGCTTTGACCTGTTCCAGATACTCGAGAAACGTGCCCTGCCAGTGCTGCTGCTGGCGGGTTTCGCGGTCCTCCTGGATGAGCTTGGCGAAATCGATCGTCTGCTTAGCCATGCATGCCACCTCGCTGGCTAGTTCCTCGCTCGTCTCGTCGCCTCACGCTGCATCCGGCCCGCCGACCGTGACGGACCTGCAAGCGTGCTACCGGAACGCGAGCCGACGCGGGTGGGGTCCACCCAGAAAGTCGTCGTCGGCACACTAGGGCTGAATGTCTGACCATACCGTTAACGGACGCCCTTCCAAACCTCGGTTCACAGACGCAAACCCGTCGCAGGCCCGGCCAGTCCTGGGGCACCTCGCGCGGGCCCACTGTTAGATTTAGGTTGCCGTCATCGATTGGCGAGCGCGGGGCCACGCGAAGACCGCCGGGCGCCCGCAGTGAGCGGCCGATTCCGGCCGGCCCGTGGCCGGGCTGCCGCATTTGCGCTCATCCTTCTCTTGTCGAAACGCAATTCAGCACTCAGTGAAACCGCGAGCACCAGATTCCTTCTACCCGGCAAGATTACCAACCGGGCCGTCGAACTTCAACCAGATTATGAGATTCGATAATTGCTGTAAATA
>JAICRD010000228.1 GCA_025937535.1 Chloroflexota bacterium
CTCGGCCGGCGGGCGGACCACGAGGCGAAGCCACTCATTCGGCGTCTCGCCGAGCTCGGGCTCTAGCCGCCGATGCGCCTGGCGAGCATCGCCTGGCGCGGGCTCCTTGCCCGCCCCCTCCGGACGGCGCTGGCCGTCATCGGGATCGCGCTGGGCGTCGCCGTCGTCACGGCCACCATCGTTACCGGCGCCTCGTCCGAGCAGGCGCTGCGCGGCGCCACGGTGGACCTCCTGGGCAGTGCCGACGTTCGAATGCGCGCCTTCGAGGACCCCGGCTTCTCGCCGCGCGCATTGCAGGCGGTGCGGGCATTGCCCGACGTCCGCGCCGTCGCGCCGGTTGCCGAACGCCGGCTCACCGTCTCGACCGCCCCGGGTGACAACGAGCGCGTCTTCACCCTGCTCGTGCTGGGCATCGACGTCGACACGGACGCCGCCATCCGGCGGCCGAACGTGGTCGCCGGCGACCCGCTGACCGCCACCGACACCGATGGCGTTTTGGCGCCGCAGGCCTGGGCCGACCGGTATGGCCTCGGAGTCGGCGACGAGCTGCTCCTGGCCGGACGCCGCCAGGGGATGGGCGCAATGACCATCAGCGGGCTGATTGCCGATTCCGGCCTCGGGGCGCTCGACGGCGGCGACGTGCTCGTCATGAGCCGCGCCAGCCTGGACGCCGCCTTCGAGATTCCGGCGCCCATCCGTTACCTCGACGTCGACCTCGGTGAGGATCCAACCGATGCCGCCGTCGACCGCGTCGCCGCCAGCCTGGATGAGCCGTTCGTGATCGAAACGGCCGATGACACCGCGGCGCGCTTCGCGTCGGCGCAGGAGGCGTTCGTCGGCGTCGCGCTGCTGTTCAGCCTCGTCGCGCTCGTGGTCGGAGCGTTCATGGTCGCCAACACGCTGGCCATGACGGTCGGCGAGCGGACGCGCGAGCTCGGGCTGCTGCGCGCCGCCGGCACCACGTCACGCCAGGTGCTCGGCATCGTGCTGCGCCAGGCGATCGCCCTTGGCGTGGCCGGCAGCGCGCTCGGCATCCTCGCCGGTATCGCACTCGCGGCCGCGCTCATCGGCGTCCTGTCGTCGACGCGCGCCGTGCTGCTGGTCGGCCTGCCGCTCCCGATCGGCGGCCTGACGGTCGCATTCGTGCTCGGACTGGCGGTGACGCTCGTCGGGGCCGCCGTCCCGGCCGCCCGGGCGGCGCGGCTGTCGCCGCTCGACGCGCTGCGTCCGTCGCGTCGAGCCGACCGCGCGCTGGGCGAGCGCCTGCGGCCCGTGATCATCGTCGAGATCGCGGTTGTGCTCATCGGCGTCGTGCTGGTGCTGTTCGCCGGGAGCGATACGCCGCTCCTGCCCGTCGTGCTGTCCCTGGCGTTGCTCCTCGGCGGTGCCGTCGCAGCCGCCTTCGTGCTCGAGCCGCTCGGCCGGCTCATCGGCCGCCCGTTCGAGTGGTTCTTCGGCGCCCAGGGACTGCTGGGGCGCGCGAACCTCAGCCGGGACCGGGCGAGAACGGGGCTGACCGTGGGCGCGATGATGATCGCCCTGGCGGCGGTGGTCGCACTCGGCACGGTCGCCGAGTCGGCACGCGCCGGTACCGAGCGCCGGGTCGCCTCGATCCTGCCGGGCGGGCACGCGATCCGGACCGGCGTGCCGCTGGACGTCGAGGCGTTCCGCCCGACCTTCGACGCCACCGAGGGCGTGGAGGTGGCCAGTCCGGTGCTCCAGCTCCCCGTCGTTCGCGTCGCCGGCGACGACCGCGAGGAGGCGGAGATCGCCGGCATCGACCCGAACGTGTTCCAGGACGCCGGCGCCCTGCTGATCAGCGGCGCGAACCGGGCCGATGCCTTCTTCGCGCTTCGCAACGGGGGAGCGGTACTGGTGCCCGCCTCGTTGGCGGCGCGGACCGGCATCGAGCCGGGCGACACGATCGCGCTCGGCCTGCCCGGGGGTGACGCGCACGATCTCACCGTCGCGGGCTTGGTCGACTACTCGCTCCCGGCCCGGACGCCCGACGGCGCGCTCCTGGTGAGCGCGGCGGATGCCCGCGATCTCTTCGGGGCCACCACGTCGTCGCTGTGGATCATGGTTCCCGAGCCGGGCGTCGCGTCGTCGGCGGTCGCGGCCGCCGTCCGCGCAACGGCCGTCCAGCTCGCCGCGGAACCGCTGACGGCGCCCCAGCTCGCATCGGAGCTGTCGGGCACCCTCGACCGTCTCGTCGGCCTCTTCGACGTGCTCGCGCTCATCGCGGTCGTCATTGCCGCGCTCGGAATCGTCAACACCCTCGGCGTCGGCATCGGCGAACGGGTGCGTGAGATCGCGATCCTGCGCTCGCATGGGATGACGGTCGGGCAGGTGCAGGCCATGGTCGTGGCCGAGGCGGCGATCATGGGCGCCATCGCCGGAGTCATGGCGCTCATCGTCGGCCTGCTCGTGGCGCTCGCGCTGGTGAGTGGCGGCATCTCCGTCGACCTCGACGCCGGGATTCGGCTGCCGTGGCCACTGCTGGTCGCCGTCCTGCTGCTCGGAACCGGTGTCGCGGCGCTGGCCGGCATCTATCCCGCGCGGGTGGCGGCGTCACTCCCGATCGTCAGTAACCTCAAGCACTTCGAATAATCGACAGGAGGACCGATGCCAGCCGGATTCCAGGAGCTCAGCGCCGGACGCGGATTCGTCGGGCGGCTCGAGACGGGCAGCGACCTCGTCGCCGAGATCGAGCGCTTCTGCCTCGAGCACGGTGTGGTTGCCGCTCAGGTGACGGTGATCGGCGCCCTCCGCCGCGCGGCCTACGCCTACTACGAGCAGCACGACCACCGCTACCTCGAGCTCTCATCGGACACGCACCACGAGATCGTCGGGTTCACGGGCAACGTCAGCCTTCGCGACGACAAGCCGTTCCTGCATGCCCACGCCACCTTCGCCGATGCCTTCGGCGCCACCGTCGGCGGCCACCTCCTGCGCGGCTGCGAGGTCTTCGCGGCGGAGGTCATGATTCGCGAGCTGAGCGGCGTGAGCCTCGTCCGCACCTTCGACGAGGAGACCGGCCTGGCCCTGTGGTAGTCCCCCTGGGCCGCCGTTGCAGGCCGAGCAACTAAC
>JAICRD010000065.1 GCA_025937535.1 Chloroflexota bacterium
CCACGGAATCGCCAAGCGCGACCCGTCCCGGCGTCACCACTTCGGCGTAGATGCCGAAATCCAGGGCGTGGCCGTCACGCAGGCCTCGGTACGCCTTGATGACGTGCAGCGTCGGGAAGTCGCGCGCCCCGGTGTCGGGATCCTGGGTCGTGATCACACAGCGTGGATCCAGCTTGGTGACCCGCACCACCGCCTCGCCGATACCGAGCTCGCGCCCCAGCCACTCGTCCTCCTGGTGCGGCCGATCCGCCCCGGCGAGCTCGATCAGCATCCGGAAGCGCCGCGCGTCCACCGGTCGACCGTCGTTGCCCTGGCGCGCGAGCTCCTCGACCGATGCCTGCGACACGATCGACACCGCGTTCCGATCCCGCTCCCCGTCGAGCCGCTCGGAACGCACGAGCTCCAACGACCGGCCGGCGTACGCCGACAGCGCCTCGTTCCAGGGGCCGAGGACCGGTCGCGCCGTGAATCGGCGCCCGTAGATCTCCACCTGCCGTGCCGGCCCGAGCGCGACGACCTCGCTCATCACCTCGCCGGACGGGAACTGGATCGTGAGGCGCTCCCCGCCGTCCAGCTCGGCCACCTCGGCCCGCAGCTGGACCAAGGATCCGAGCTTCGTGCCGTCGAAGATGCGGCCGTCGTCGCTCAGCATCGTGTAGCGACGATCCCCCAGAACGCCGTGCGGGCCGAGCTCCACCTCCGATGGATGATGCAGCGCGAAGCCGCGGATCGGCGTGGTCGAGAGGCGCGCCACCGTCAGCATGCGGCGACGATAGCGGGTCGCGAACGTTCAGGAGCCGAGCGCCGCCGCGACTTCGGCCGCCGTATCGCGATCATCGGTCCTGACATAGACGAACCGATCATCGAGGGCGAAGGCCCAGGCGCGCGTGCCGTCGGGTCCGTTGCCGACGAGGGCCGGCGTGCCGTCCAGGTTGTCGTCACTCCACGAGCCGGGGGCGGCGGCCGCCCAGGACGCCAAGATGTCAGCGGCAGACGAGCCCGGCAGCGACCAATCGCTGATCGCGGGATCGCCACCGGGCGCCACGGCCACGCTCAGCTCGACATCGTGGGGTGAGACATCGAGGTCATCCAGCATCGCGCCGATGGCGTCGCCGCCTTCCGCGGCCAGAGCCTCGTCCACGGAGAACGCCGTGACCTGGAGATCCTGCCCGCCGATGGACCCGAGAGCCGCGGATCGAGCCGGCACCCCCGACGATGCCGGCTCCGGGGTGAAGACGCCGCCCCGCGCCGATGCATCGGCGGACGGCTGTGATGAACCCTCCGGCCCACCGCACGCCACCAGCGCCATGAGTGCGGTCAGGAGGAGAGACGCGCGGAGCGAGGCCCGAAGGCCCCGCCCCGCACTGCGATGGAGGGTCAAGCCGAGAGGTTCGCCACCAGCAGATCCAGCAGCGCGCGGATCTGCACCTGCGCCGTGCAGTCGACGATCCAATCGGTGTTGTCGGCAGAGGTTCCGCACCCGTCCATCTTCTCGCGAAGGTGGGCGAGCTCCGTCAGGCCCTGGTCGACCTTGCCCTGCGACACCCTCTTCTCGACGTTGTCGAGCTGCGCCAGGATGGCGGTCTGATGGCCGTTGCCCTTGAAGGCATCGGCGCCCAGCGCGGCGACGGCGTTCTGGAGGAACTCCGAGTCGGAGCCGTCCGGGATGCCGTCATCATCGGAGTCCGGATCCAGCGGATCCAGACCAAGCGAGACCTCGAGCCCGTCGTTGAGGCCGTCGTCATCGGAATCCGGATCCAGTGGATCGGTGCCGTAGACGTTGACCTCATCCCCGTCGGTCAGGCCGTCGTCATCGGTGTCGGTGTCGAACGGATCGGTCCCGAGGGCGATCTCGTCGCCATCGGACAACCCGTCGTCATCGGTGTCCGGATCCAGTGGATCGGTGCCGTAGACGTTGACCTCATCCCCGTCCGAGAGCCCGTCGTCATCCGAGTCGGGATCGAACGGATCCGTCCCCAGCCCGATCTCCTCGCCGTCCGACAAGCCGTCGTCATCCGAATCGGAGTCGAAGCTGAAGCTGATGGAGCCGATGGACGGCACCGGCGGCACGTTCGCCACCTCGGGCGAGGTGAGCGGGAACGGCAGCTTGCCGGCCGCGATGTTGGCGCCCACGCCCGGATCGAAGCCGATCAGGTCACTGATCGCCTGGCTGACCAGTGTGTCCACGCCATTCGAGCTCAACAGTGAGCCGATGCTGCCCGAGAACACGCCGATGCTGAAGTCGTCGAAGAAGACGTTCAGGAAGTCCGACAGGTTGACGTCGATCGCCGCGTTGGCCGACACGGACAGCCATTGCATGATCGGCGACAGGGTCGTCGTCACGGTGGTGTTCGGCGTCGCTGGAAGCGTCACCGACACGGTGTTCGTCTGTCCGGCCGCGTCCCACTCCGTGACGCCGAAGCCGGGCACGATGAGCGGGCTCGTCAGGGTCGCGCCGGTCACGCCCACCACGGCTGCGGCGCCACCAAGGCCAGCCACGGCACCGGGAGCGACCGCGCCCAGGCTGAGGCTGCCGTTCATCTCCGCGCGTGCGATCTCGCCGGTGATCGTGCTGAGGATGATCTGGTCGCTGTCGAGCGGAACGTTCGCCGCTGGCGCACCCCCCAAGGGAGCCGTGAAGCTCCCCGCTCCCTGGGCGAGGGTGACGTCGTTGAGCGTGCCCCCGTCGCAGATGACCTCGACCACGCAGCCCTCGAAGCTCAGCGTATCGGCTTCGATGTTGATGCTGACCTCATTGCCGGGATCATCGGTCGGCGTGTAGGTGACGCTGATCGGCACGTTGCCACCGGGGATCACTGCTGCCGGGTCGTAGCTGAACGTCACGTCGACGCCGAGCGCGACACGGATATGCGCGGTGCCGACCGCGTGCACCGAGTACGACGCGACGTCCACGCAGAACGGCAGGCAGACCTCCTCGCTGTCGCTGTCGCTCTCGTCGAACGGCACGTTTGCCTCGAAGCCGAGCTGCCGATGCACGGTCTGCGTCACCGGAGCGGCCATGGTTGCGGCCGGAGCGACGATCGTCGCGGCGGCCACCAGGGTGAGAGCGACGACGATGCCGGAGGCCCGCCGTCTCGCTCGGGATTGCATGGAATGCCCTCCTGCAATGCGCCAGCGTGCGACGGGCGATCAACGGGCGCAGGGGCAGCGTTCCGCGGCGCGGGTCGGGCTGGCGAGTGTGTGCCGAGGATGCGACCGCGGAGGGCGAATGGCGCACGAAGGTCGTACTGGGGGCGGGCGTATTTTCGGCGGCGCTCGCCCGGCTCGGCGGCATCGGTTGGTCCGCTGGTGGGCGTACCGGCCACTTCCTGGCCGATTTGGCTCGCGGCGGGGAAGCGCAGCCAAGCAAAGCCGCCGATCTTGGCCATCTTTCACGGGGCCGGACCAACAACAGCCACTTCTTGGCCGATACGCCCGTAGGCGAACTAACCCGGCGCCTCGACATCCGGGCAGCAGTCGCCGGTCCCCTCTCGGACGACCTTCCCGGCGGCGTCCCGCATCTGCCACGACACGGTTTGCGGCGTGCTCATGCCCGGATCGTTGATGTCGCCGAGGACAAGCACATAGGCACCGGACGGCGCCACCCGGAGGATGCTCCCCGCCACCTCGCGCGGCTCGACGCTCGTGACGCCCGGTGGCAGGAACCCGTACATGTAGGCCACCTGCCAGCTGGTGTCCATCGCGCCGCCCATGATCACGGCATCGGCCAGCGGTCCGATCCGCGTCGTGGTCGTCCCGGCGAGATCCGTCCACCCGCGCTGCCCGAAACCCCACGCCGTGACTGACACGGTGGCGTCCGCCCCCCGATGCACCAGCGCGGCGTGCTCGCCGAACTCGAGTACCTCGGCCGGATTCAACCCGGCGGCGCGGACGGCCTCGCCCAACGTTGCCCAGGCGGGCGGCTCGGCGGCATCGTCGTAGCCGCAGGCCGTCGTCAGGATCGCCACGAGCGCGAGCGACGCCAACGTTTTCATCGGCCGAATCATGGCTGCTGGTGTCAATGCGCCCGAACGCGACCTAAAGGCACCAGCGCGAGGGGTCATTTCGCCTTTAGTTTCGTGCTCGGATTTACGCCTCTTTGCCTCGCCTGAACGTGCGACACATGGCCGATGGCTGCGTTCCGCCGAGCATCGAACATGTCATCAAGGCGGCCGACCGAGCGCCGCCACCCACTAGGACACAACCCAGCAATGACTCTTCGAATCCGATCCATCCTCGCCATCTCGATCATCGCAATCGTCCTGGCGGCCTGCAGCACCGCAGTCGGCGACGCCGCCTCGCCGAGCCAGCCGGCCGCACCGAGCCAGCCGGCAAGCCCCTCGGCCGATCCGTCGGTCGAGCCCTCCGAAGCGCCGGAAGAGCCGGCCGATGAGGAACGGGATGTCGCCGGCACCATCACCATCTACCCTGGCACCGTCTCGGGCCCGGGCGGCACGATCCAGGAAGCACTGGACAACGGACCGACCGGCGACCTGCCAACGCTCGTCAACGGCGTGCTGTTCAAGGACCTCGACGGCCGGATCTACCTGGCCACCGCGGTCAGCGATGAGTCGGTCCCGACCTTCGAGGAGCCGATGCTCGAGGTCCTCGGGATCGCCAGCGACGCACCCGACCTGGACATGGCCAATGCGGAGATCCTCGGCCTCCAAGAGGCCAACGGGATCGTCTTCAAGACGGACGCGCAGATCCTCGGCACCCTCGAGATCAACTAGCGCGTCTGCACCAGGGCGGCCGCCGGCGGGGACCGGCGGCCGCTTTGCTGCGCGCCGATAGAATCGCGCGACATGAAGCGCACCGCGCTCGCCGTCATCGCCGCGTCGGTCGCCGTCGTCTTCCTCTTCCTCGCGGTGACGACTCTCCTGCGCGGTGAGCTGCCCCGGTTCCACACCACGCTCGCTCGGCCGGCTCCGGGCGAAGCACGAGCCGACTACCTACCCGACGGCACGCCCGTGTGGGTCATGGGCCACGACGACGGCAGCGTGAGCGTGCTATCCGCCTTCGACACGCATACGCCGCTCAACCTGGGCAAGCTGAACTGGTGGTGCCCACAGGCGGATGGCATCGAGAATCCCGCCCATGGCTCGCGGTGGGACGAGTACGGCGTCAAGATCGGCGGCCCAGCGCCGCTCGGATTGCCATCGTGGGAGGTGCGTGTCATCGGCGACACCGTCGGCGTGGGCAAGCCGCTCGAGGGTCCGCCGCTCGGCACGCCGTTCTTCGGCGACGACGAGCCCGACCGCACGTGGTGCATACCGCCGGCGGCGCCAGTCGTAGTCCACCGCTTCGACGGCTGGCGGATCTGGGACTCGCCGACCGAGGCCGTTGCCGCCGCCCCCGAGGGATGGATCCTCCTCGACGGCAGGCTGGTCGCTCTCGGCGGGGACGTCCGATTGTGCGCGCTCGACGGCTGCGAGGACTCCGTCGTGGCGCAGAAAGTCGCGATTCCCACCCCGGAGGTCGTGGCACTCGGCGATCCGTTCGCCTCCACCCGCTGGCTCGCCCGGATTCGTGACGGTCAGCTGGTCGACGTCACCAGGCTCGCGTTCGATCCCGCCACGTGAGAATCGCGCCGCCTCACGGGCCATTTGGCACTTGGCGTGCATGGCGAGGCGACGAAAGTGAGCGTATTCGGGCCATTGTTTGCTTGCCGAGCAGGAGGAGATGGTGGCTGGGGATGAGGCGCAGTTCGACGCCGCAAGCGACCAGCACCGGGTGGTGGTCGCCGACAACGACACGGGCGTGTCGGAGCTCGTGAAGGCGATCCTGACCGACGAGGGTTACGAAGTCACGGTCCTGGCACACACGGACCATGAGTCGATCGCCGCGGCGATCGGCCGGTTGGAGCCTGACTGCATCCTGCTGGATGGCGCCCACGGGTCCGGCTTCGGCGACAGCTGGACGGAGGCCGCCTACCTCGCGACGCGGTCCCGGCCAGTGCCCGCCATCATGTTCACGGCGCACGCCGATGCCGTGCAGGAGGCGCGGGAAACGTCATCCGACCGAGCTGCAGCCGCCAAGTTCGCGGGCGTCATCGGCAAGCCGTTCAGCCTGGAAGAGGTAATCGATACAGTCGCGAAGGCGACCGGTCGGTCACAGCGCTGGGATGGCTCAGAAGCCGCCGATCACCGTCGCACCGACGAGCTCGCGACGGAGCTCCGCGAATCGGGCGCGCTCGACGTCCGTACCAGCACCCGTCGTGAGTGGGCGACGTTCACCTCGCCGGCCGACAACCGCATCTACCAGCTGTACTGGTGGCAGAAGCTCGGCCGCTACATCGTCGGCCGGTACGACGACAACGCGCGGCTCGAGATCGTCGGTCAGTTCTTCGAGCGCAGCACCGCCATCGCCGAAGCCTTGGGAGGCATCGCCACCCACTAGCGGCCGTGCCCTCAGATATCGCGGTCCATGTCGCGCTCAGGCGAGGTCAGGAGATCATCGGACACGCGCGGTGGCTGCCGCCATCCGGCGGCATCGATCTGGTCGCTGGCGAGATTGAGGTAGACGGTCTCGCGCTCAACGTTGGCGATGGCTGAGGTGCCAGCCATCGCAACCTGCGCCAACCGCCGGCCCGGTTGTGCTCGATGACCTCGCGGACCATCCGCCTCAACGCGCCGCCATTGACCACGTCCCACTCGTAGATCGAGATCTGACGCCCTGCCCGTTCACTGCCGATGCGCACGCTACTCATCGGCCGACCGATGACGATCGCCCGGCTCCGTAGTCTGAATGCGTGGGACGGGCAGCAAAGGAGCACTCGATGAACATCGTCGGAACGCGCATGACCGGTCGGAATTACGGACCCGACAAGGGGCTCGGAGACGGCGGCAAGCGACCGCACAGGCACATGCGCTGATGGCAAGCGCATCGGTGCAAACGAAGGTCCTCCTGGACGGATTCGGCATGGGCGAATCGCCGCGCTGGCACGATGGCCGGCTGTGGTTCGCGAGCTGGGGAAGCGACGAGATCATCGCGGTCGACCCAGGGGGCAGCAGCAAGATCATCGGCCCGGGTGGCGGCGGAGCGGGCTGGGCATTCGAATGGCTGCCCGACGGGCGGATGCTCGTCACCGGCCGCGAGCTCATACGCGTCGAGCCCGACGGCACGCGCACGCGCCACGCCGAGCTGGGGGACATCATGCCCTACGGGGTCAGCGAGATGACCATCGACGGCCGCGGCAACATCTACGTCAACTCGATCAACTTCGACTTCGCGGACTTCAACGAGGTCATCGGCAGCGGCCAGGCGCCGGGCAAGATCGCGCTGATCACGCCGGATGGCGGAGCGCGCGAGGTCGCCGATGGGCTCGCCTTCCCGAACGGCATGGTCGTGACCCCGGACAACGCGACGCTGATCGTGGCCGAGTCGTTCGCGCGTCGGCTCACCGCATTCGACATCGGCGCCGATGGCAGCCTGTCCAACCGGCGGACCTGGGCCGATGTCACAGGCGACGGCATCTGCCTGGATGTCGAGGGCGCCGTCTGGACGACCGATGTATCCGAGGGCGAGACCGGCGTCTGTCTGCGTGTACGCGAGGGCGGCGAAATCCTGGATCGGATCGAGCTCGATCGCCCTGCCTATGCCTGCATGCTCGGTGGCGACGACGGCCGGACGCTGTTCATGGTGGCGCAGCGCTGGTTCGGCCCGGACCAGATGGATGAGCTGATCGCCGCGAGGACCGGCCAGATCATCACCGCCCGCGTCTCCGTCCCGCACGCCGGATGGCCGTGAGGCTGCAACGTATCCTCAGCCGGTGAGCCGCCGTCATCTCTTCGCCGCGATCGAGCCGATGCAGGAGCCATCGATCGACTTCCCCGTTCGCCAGGTCACGGCCGACGACGCAGAGGCGCTGTCGGTGCTGATGCTCGACGCGTACGAGGGGACGATCGATTCGGACGGATCGGAGACGATCGAGGTCGCGCGCGACGAGGTGGCCGGCTATTTCAGCGGCGCGGCGGGCACGCCGATGTTGACGCACAGCTTCGTGGCCCTGGCCGACGATCGACCCATCAGCGCCATCCTCGTATCGCGCCACGAGGAGGCGCCGTTGATCGCGTACCTCATGACCGCTCCCAGCCACAAGGGGCGCGGCCTCGCAGGCAGCCTGACCACACTGGCCCTCTCGAGCCTCCTGGCGGCTGGAGAGGATCGCGCCCATCTCTGGGTCACCGCCGGCAACGAGCCCGCCGAGCGCATCTACGCCCGGCTCGGCTTCACGGATACGTCCGGAGCACGATGACCGCGGGAACACCGTGGACGAACGACACGTTCGCCGCGCGATGACCGCCTGACTGGCGCGCGCCCATACACTGCGACGCATGCTGGCGTGCGCGGCGTGCGGTGCGAGCAATCCCGAGCGCAACCGCTTCTGCGGATCGTGCGGCGCCGCGCTGGGCGAGCAATTGCCGCAGAGCCAGGTCCGCAAGGTCGTCACCGTGCTGTTTGCCGACGTCACGGGCTCCACCGAGCTCGGGGAGCGGCTCGACCCCGAGGCGTTACGCCGGGCCATGGGCCGCTACTTCGCGCTGGCCCAGGACATCATCGAACGACACGGCGGCACCGTTGAGAAGTTCATCGGCGATGCGGTGATGGCCGTGTTCGGCATCCCGCAGGTTCACGAGGACGATGCGCTGCGGGCCGTGAGGGCAGCCACGGAGATCCGCGACGCCCTCCAGCGCCTGAACCAGGAGTTGCGCGTCGGCCACGGGCTCGAGATCACGGTGCGCATCGGTCTCAACACCGGTGAGGTGGTCGCCGGACACGGCGAGTCGGTGCAGACGCTGGTGACCGGCGACCCGGTGAACACGGCGGCTCGGCTCGAAGAGGCCGCATCCCCCGGCGAGATCCTGATCGGGGCCGCGACCCAGCGGCTGGTGAGCGGGATGGCGACGACCGAAGCGGTCGAGCCGCTCACGCTGAAGGGCAAGCACGCGCCCGTCCCCGCGTACCGGCTACTGACCGCGCCGCCCCCTTCGGCGACGGCGGAGCGGAGGCTCGACGGGCCGATGGTCGGTCGCGAGCGAGAGCTGCGACAGCTGATGAGCGTCCTCGAGCGCGTGAGGGCGGAGCGGCACTGCCACCTGTTCACCATCCTGGGAGGCGCCGGGGTCGGCAAGTCGCGGCTGGTGCGTGAGTTCGTCGCATCCTTCGGCACCGATGCGCGAGTCCTGCGCGGCCGCTGCCTGCCGTACGGGGAGGGCATCACCTATTGGCCGATCATGGAGATCACGCGCGAGGCTGCCGGCATCGAGCCGGCAGATTCCGCCGACGGTGCGCGAGCCAAGCTCGACAGCGTCGCGGCGGCGCTGCCCGATGGCGAGCGCGTCGCGGAGAGTTTGGCCGGGGCCATCGGCCTGTCGCTGGACCGATCGGGGACCGAGCAGATCGCCTGGGCGGTGCGGAAGCTCCTCGAGGGGCTGGCACGTGAGCGGCCGCTGGTCGTGATCATCGACGACATCCAATGGGCGGAGCCGTCCCTGCTCGACCTGATCGAGGAGGTCGCGATCTGGGCACACGACGCGCCGCTCATGCTGGTCTGCATGGCACGCACCGATCTCCATGACGATCGGCCGGGCTGGTCGGGAGGAGTCCTCAACTCGACGACCGTCCTGCTGGATCCGCTGCCGGCCGAAGAGAGCGCCGAGCTCATCGGCAATCTCGTCGGCACCGATGTCGTGAGTGGCTCGCTGGGTCAGCGCATCGTGGAGACTGCCGAGGGCAATCCCCTGTTCGTCGAGGAGATGATCGGGATGCTGGTGGACGCCGGCATCCTCAGCCGCGGTTCCGACGGCTGGCGGCTCACCGGCGACGTCGAGCGGGTCGAGGTGCCGCCGACCATCCAGGCGCTCCTCGCTGCTCGCCTGGACCGGCTACCGGCCCACGAGCGAGCGGTCGCGCAGAGGGGATC